>CAZBMS010000022.1:1908-3438 GCA_964493125.1 uncultured Dehalococcoidia bacterium
TTTCTGTTAGCTCTGTACCTCGTTGAGCCAGGACCCTTGATGGTGCTAGCGATAGTGGGAATGGGGGCATTTCTCTATTCCATGCAGGCACTGTTTTTAGCTGCAGCCTCGGATTTGGGCGGAGCTGATATGCAGGCAACCATATCGTCAATGACGTATGCGATGACATTTATAGCCGCGACTATATCGCCAATTACAGCAGGCTTCATTGCAGATACTTTTCAGGTAAAGGCCGTTTTCTTGTATGGAGCGGGACTGCTTCTCGTTTCTGCAGTTCTTTATGCTTTACATAGGTCAGCTGGCGCCGAAAGCTCTGGCCGCGGCTAACATAGGCCATCCCTTACGGCAATTAGAGCTTTCGCATTGAGGCGGAACGATAAGACCACGCTGCGCTTATTGTCAATCCCAAGGAGGCGCTAATTGTTACAGCAATGCCGGCGCCGAATGCCTCGGCGAACCAGCCCAAGGCCAACATTGAAAGGGGCGAGATTCCTATCGCAGTGTTCGCAAAGCCCATAGCTCTACCACCCAAGTTGTCGTCTACGGAAAGTAGAACTAGGGAAAACGCCATACTGACAAATCCAGACATTCCGAGACCAGCCAACATCAACGCCCCGACAGAAACTAAATACGAATCTGACAGGGAAAATATGAGCAATCCCAGAAAAGACACTAACGTACCGGTAATAAAATAGGTGGAATTCCGAGTTATGCTCCGCCTGGTTGTGATGAAGACAGTAGTCAAAAATGCACCCAATCCCTGAGAGGCAGCAAGGACACCAAGAAGTGCGGGTCCAACGTTCAGTACTTTGTCTGCGAATACGGGAACAAGAGGTATGTAAGAGTAGTAGAAGAGATTCATTGTAAGGATAATGCCCAAGGTTCCTACTATGGCATGATTACTACGTACCGCAGCTAGTCCCTCAAGTATAGGAGGAAGGATTGAGCCTGCCCTTAGGGGAACCTTTTTGTGAGGGCGGGCAGGGATAGTTAGCAATGCGATAAGCGCTCCAGAGTAAAGGGCAATCATGAAGAGATAAGGGGAAGCTGCATCGGCACTATTTCCCAAAGGGAAAACGTCAATAAGCCACCCCGCGAAGAACGGTCCTAGGCTTCCTGCGGCCATCATGCTCATTCCCTCAAGTGCGTTTGCATAGGAGATGTGATTTCGACCCACAATGTCTAAGGCGAAATTACGCCGGGTGGCCATGTCTAGAGTATGCGGTATTCCATATAAAGCGCTTAGCACTATTATGTGCCAGCCTTCGGCCAAACCTGTGTAGACCAAGACGGCAGTTATTCCGAGTACCAACAGATCAAAAACATGAGAAAATATCAGGACTGATCTCCGATCAAAAGCATCCGCTACTAAACCACTGAGGACGCCGCCTAATAGCATGGAGGAAAAGAAAGCCACGCCAACGAGCTGAGTTTGAAAAGTGGAATCTGTTAACTGAAGAACTAGATATCCAGATGCGACCATCCATGCCCATCGACCAGTATGCCAGGCCCAGCTTGTCGCCCAGAGCG
>CAZBMS010000022.1:3538-25847 GCA_964493125.1 uncultured Dehalococcoidia bacterium
AAAATAGCTGACACGAACCCACAGAGAGGAACGAATTGTATCTTTCGAAGCTAAGGCTGATGAATTTCCGGAATTTTTCTGACCTTAAGCTAGACTTGCGAAGCGGTTTAAATTTCCTTATTGGCGAAAACGGACAGGGAAAAACTAACTTGCTTGAGGCAATTTACTTGTTGGCAATTTCCAAATCGTATCGCTCAAACGCAGAACGTGAGTTAGTTGCTAGGGATCGCCTTGATGACGAAACAACCCCCGAAACACATAATGGAGTTGAGGCTATAGTAGATGGAGAAATCGAACGACGCAAAGATAGGGTTAGGGCAATAGTTGGGATTCGACTTGATTATAGAGAAGAAACGGGAGGGAGCTTAGTAAGGAAACAGATCAGAGTAAATGGAGCCCGAGCAACTGCTAGTGGATTGGTTGGGTGGGTGAAGGCAGTGCTTTTTACTGCTGATGACATAGGCTTGGTGCATGGATCACCCGCGATCCGGAGGCGATTTATCGACATACTGATATCTCAGCAGGATCGCGATTATCTCAGGACCCTCCAGAGGTATCAGAAGGTGGTTTCCAACAGGAATCACCTTCTTCGGTCAATGCGAGATCATGGCTCATCAAGGGTCGAGATGGAGTTTTGGGACAATGAGCTACTAAAAGAAGGAAAGATAATTATTGAGCGCAGGCTTAACGTAATATCTCGACTTGTTCCTCTAGCCATAGGAGCCCACGCGGATCTCTGCGATGGCGAGACTCTTTCAATGGCATATTCCCCGTGCGTGGAGACTAATTCATTTGAGGAGGCGCTGAGTAAAAGTAAGGCAGAAGATTTGCGTGCTGGAATCACCATGGTTGGCCCCCACAGGGACGACCTAGAAGTATGGCTAAATGGAATGCCGGCTAGCCAGTTCTCGTCTAGAGGACAGGCTAGGACGATAGCTCTCAGCATGAGATTAGCCGAGGCAGCCTTTCTAAAACAAAACAGTGGCGAAGAGCCGATTGTCCTGCTTGACGATGTTTTGTCAGAACTTGATACAAGAAGAAGGCACCAGATACTAAATGTGGCCTCTAGTTATCAACAGGCGTTTGTCACCACAGCCGAACCGGCCCTTATAATGGATTCGCCTGTAAGGGCTAGCGACCAACTATCCGTAAATGGCGGGGACGTCGCGGCATACGGGCAGGCAGCCAAGGAATAATAGCGATTCAGGGATGTGAGAAATTAGTGACGGATCGGAGGAAGGCGAATGGCAATAGGCCAGGCTATTGAGCGTGCTGCGGAGCTGATCAAGAGATCAAGGTACGCTATAGCCGTAACCGGAGCTGGAATGAGTGCTGAAAGTGGGATCCCTACCTATAGAGGGAAAGGGGGTCTTTGGACTTCTTTGGGAGAACCAGATCCTCGAAGCTATGACACATTCTTGGCGGATCCGAAGGCTTGGTGGGAAAAGTCTATGCGCCCCAATGAAGCCGACGAACCGGAGGCTAGGAGGAGATTCAGGAGAGCTTTAGAAACAGGGAAGCCGAATGCAGGCCACTATGCCTTAGCACATCTGGAACATGTCGGACTCATAAGACATACTATTACTCAGAATGTTGATGGATTGCACCGAATAGCCGGTAGCAGGAAGCTTTCAGAGATACACGGCAACAGGTTGCTGCTTCGCTGCATGGACTGCTCTTTGAGGCTACCGAGGGCTGAATTTCGAGTAAGGAAAATGCCTCCTCTGTGCCCTGAATGCGGGGGAATCATAAAGGGCGATGGGGTGATGTTTGGTGAGCCAATACCGCGGGATGTACTTTCTAGGTGTGTTGAAGAAACAATAAAGGCCGACTGTGTTCTCGTCCTCGGGACTTCCGGAACAGTTTATCCAGCGGCAGGATTCCCCCTTCAGGCGAAGGATCGGGGGGCATATCTGATAGAGATTAATTTAAATACGACGCCGCTTTCTCATATAGCAGACATATCTCTTGTGCTGCCAACGGGCGAAGCGCTTCCACAGATAGCCGCTAGGATTTTGAAGGACTTACCGGTTGATTAATTAGTTCTATGGAGGATTGACACGTCAAAGTGGCTGGAGCTAGAATTCGCCGGCAACTTGAGAGGGCGGTAATGGAGAATAATTAAAAGCCATGGATTATAAACGGGAGCTCCTCACAATTAGTAAGGGTAGGTTGATGAAGGGCTTTGAACTAACGCCAAGAAAGGCGAGGAGATAGAAGGATATTGGTGCAGTCTGGTTCTACAAGCGGAAGTGAACAGACTTCAGCCGAAGGGGAAGTGAGGAGGCAAGATCTGCAGCCTGTGCATATTCCCCTCGAGGCCCCTAGAAGGCCCGGGCGTCGGTTCGAATCGCCCCTAATATTGATGTACGGCTTTGGAAGCCTCATCGCTATTGGGACCATTTTGCTGTGGTTGCCCTTTTTCAACGTAAAGGGTGAATTCACCCCATTCTTGGATGCGCTTTTCACAGCAACGTCGGCAGCAACTGTTACTGGCTTAGTTACGCTCGACACGGCCACTTACTGGAATTTCTCAGGGCAGCTAATCATAGCCTCGTTAATCCAGATAGGCGGATTGGGATTCATGAGTACGGCCACCTTTCTTCTTATCATATTCACACAAAGGATAAGTCTCACCAATCAATTATTCATGGGCGATTTTCTGGGAGCCAGAAATGCCAGCGGCATAGCACGTCTCACGATTCAGGTAGTAGTGTTGACACTAATTATCCAGGTGCTGGCTTTCGGGGTGATATTCTGGCGATTTATACCGATTTACGATGTTCAAGAAGGTGCTTGGCAGGCAGCCTTTTTAACGATATCAGGATTTAATAATGCTGGGTTCAACATCATACCCGACTCATCCAGCCTTGCGATATTCCGTAATGAGATGTGGGTTATCGGCACTGTTACAGCGCTGATCATATTTGGAAGTATAGGCTATTCGGTACTTGTAGAGTCTTTCAGGTATCGGCGCTTTGGGAAGCTTAGCGTCGACAGCCGCTTAGTTATATTGACCACTATGATTCTTTGGGTGGTCGGGACAACAGTAATGTTCATATCTGAATTTAACAACGATGCTACCCTTAAAGGAGCACCAGTCGGAACTCAGATAATTGACTCTTTTGTCCAATCTGTTAGTGGCCGCACGGCAGGTTTTTCAACAATAGATTTTTCCGAGACGAGACAGCACACTAATTTTTTCTTTACTGGACTCATGTTTATCGGAGGTGCTTCGGGATCTACCGCCGGAGGCATAAAAGTTAATACCGTGGCGGTTATACTTATTGCGGTAATGGCAACTATTAGGGGCAGGAATCAGCCCGAAGTATTTGGTAGGGAGATTCCATTTGGACAGATTCAGCGTGCGCTGGCTGTATTGTCGCTAGCAGTGGCAGCGGTGTTTTTTGTGGCATTTCTCCTGGCGATAACAGAGAAATTTCCGTACGAAGATCTGATATTCGAAACGGTTTCTGCTTTCGGGACTGTTGGCCTGTCTACGGGGATTACCCCCGATTTAACTCCTTGGGGAAGATCAATAATTATTGCAACCATGTTTGTTGGGCGGATTGGTCCGCTAACTATTGCACTCGCATTGGGCCAGAGGCAGCAACGCGCGGTATACCGTTATTCTCAGGAAAGAGTTAGAATAGGATAAGGGGATTTCTTATGGGAAACCAAGCAATTGTAATCGGATTAGGGCGCTATGGACAAAGCCTCGCAAAAGAGCTATACACGCTAGGCTTCGATGTGTTGGGCATGGATATGGACGAGCAAGTCGCCCAAGACTTTTCTGACCAACTCACATACGCGGTTAAGGCGGACGCGACCAGTGAATCAGTGCTAAGAGAGATGGGCGTCCCGAACTACGATCTAGGAGTCGTGGCGATTGGAACGGATATACAATCAAGCGTCATGGCCACCCTCTTGCTTAAGAGCTTGGGAGTGAAGCACGTAGTTGCTAGGGCAAACAACGATCTACACGCTAGCACGCTTGAAAAACTTGGAGCTGATCGGGTTGTCTACCCAGAGCAAGAAGCGGGTCATCAGCTAGCGCAAAATTTGTTTAACCCTAATGTAAGGGAATATGTAGAGATAACTAAGGATTTTGGAATAAGCGAGTTTAAGCCCCCAGATCACATTATTGGCATTACCCTGGAAGAAGCTGGTCTAGGTGGCACACGAGACAAATATGGCATAGCAGTCCTAGCCATTAAAAGGGGCAGGGATCCGATTTTATTCCCTGCTAAAGACGAAATAGTTGAGGCTTCGGATACACTTTTCGTTGCGGGGAAAACTGACCTTCTAGCCAGAGTAACAAGAGGAGAAGCTCCGCCATCAAAGAGCCGCACTGCCTCTAAGGTAAGCTAGGCATCCAAACAGCCTTGCGAAAAGAGGAGGTAGCCGAGAATTCTTTCAGGCTATAACTTTATAATGCAGAAACTTGTTGCCTATTTGGGCCCAGAAGGAACATTTACCGAAAGTGCGGCTGTTAAGCATAGTCCGGATGCTAAATTGAAGCCATATCCTAGTATTTCTTCTGTGGTGAGTGCTATTACCGATGGCGAGGCTGAGGAAGGGATAGTTCCAATAGAAAATAGTCTTCAGGGCTCCGTGAATGACACCCTCGATCTTCTTATACAACACCCCAAGACGTTCATAAGAGGAGAGCTTGTCTTGCCAGTGGAACACTCCTTGTTGGTGAGAAGTGCGACCAAGAGCGAGGATATAAGGGTTATATACTCACATCCCCAGGCCTTGGCCCAGTGCCGGCACTATTTGGAGGCGCATTTCTCGGGCGTGGCTACTATCGCCTCGTTAAGCACGGCGGCGGCGGCGGAGCAGGTGAAGCACTCGAAAGAGCCAGATGCCGCCATCGGCACTGCTAGGGCCGCGTCTCTGTACGGGCTGGAGATTCTTGAAGAGAGGATTCAGGATAATCAGTATAATGTCACTCGATTTGCTGTTATAGGCCCATCTGATCACAAGCCTACTGGGCGTGACAAAACAACACTATGCTTCTCGTTTGATGATGACAGGCCGGGACTGCTTTATGGGGTTATGAAGCAGTTTGCTGATCTAGAAATTAACTTGGGAAAAATCGAATCTAGACCCACAGGCAAAAGTCTGGGGCAATACATATTTCTAGTCGATCTTGATGGACATAGGGCCGACCCGGGTGTTTCGAGGGCCATAGAATATCTGGACAAAGAGACGTCATGGTTTCGTGTTTTCGGCTCGTATCCTCGCTACGAATGATCAGTGACAGACGACTAAACCGACTTAGATATCTGATATATAGAAACTGAATTATTTCCATATACCTTAGCTACGCCATATTTATCCATCCTTTCAAACTTAGCCAAGCCACTTTGTGGATAATAGAGACGCTCTAAGTCGCCTATCACAAGGTAATCTACCTCATACAGGCGCAAAATATCGGCTGCAATCGACTCATTCGTTGTGGAGTACAGCGATTTCACGTCTGAAAGTCGCTGCTGAATACCGTGCTCGCTTCCTCCTCGTTGCTGGGTTTGATGCCAGCTCCATCCGATGATTGAAGGGAGTCCTGTGTAGATGGAGAAACGCCCGCCCCATCTATACAGATGTGGCTCAGTTGATCCTTCTGCAATTACTTGGTAGCTAGGCGCTGTTTTCCTGAGCCACTTTATGGCCTCCCAATCGTCGGCCAGGGGCAGTGGATTGCTGTCGTCCATATAAATGGCCTTTGTCATGAAGGCTGCCCCGTCTAGACCTATAAAATCGGTGCTGAATCGGTCCGCTATTCGTGACTTAGTTCCTAATATCGGAAATATAGATACAGATATTAAAAGAAAGCAGAAGATAGTTATCCAGAAATACATAATCCATCGACCATAGAATCTAAGTCTCGACAGTGAAGTCATTAGGTACCAGAGCAAACCGGCTGATGCGAGTGCGTACAACACCCAAGATTGCAGATACAGCTTGAAGATCGTATTCATTCTGTCGATGTCATTATTTGCTGTGATTAAATCGACAGCAATTCCTAAGCCTAGCCCCCCAAGAATCAGTAACAAGAGAAACACATGGTAATGTTGTGAGGAGTCTGCTATGGCTAGCCTCCGTACGAGCAATAGGAGGCTAAGGAACGAAAAGCCAAACAGGAGTGCTACCGTTCCATACCCAACTACGCTCATCCAGACGATGTTGGCTATTAAGAGGCCGATCGAAGCAAGCAACAGGGATTTTTGTAAGATGGTCAGGGATCTAATGCTGAAAAGCTTTGAGAGGGCATATATTTCGAATAGAAGGTAGGAGGCAATGATGAATAGAAACAGTCCGTTAATGCCTAGGTAATGTATTGTCTCCGTCTGAAAGTTGCTTAGATGAACACCTCCATTAAATACTACAAATCTCGAGTGGAATGGAATGAATGCAAGATAACTGACAGCTGAAACTAAAGTGACTCTCCAAAATGCCCCCTTGATAAAATCTAGAGAAGCTCTCTGGCGGTAAAGAAGGCATGTGATAATTACAGCTAATGCCACAATAGACAGATAAGTTGGATAATCCCAAGAATTTATTGCGAAAAGAGACCCAACGACAATGCCGATTAAAGCTAAATAAGCTCCTTGTTGCCACCACGGAGCTTTGAATGAAATTGAGCCAGTGATTATGCTAAAAGCTAAGCCTGTACATAAGATAGTGAACGGGATTGCAATCATGTGGGCATGTGGGTCCGCAAACAAAAAACTCCAGAATGGGAACTCTGTGATTGCGATTTGATCTGGAATCATTCGGCTTGGACTCCAATAGTCAAAGGCAGGGAAGCTGCCCCCAGGTTTTAACCATGCCAGGAGAGACTTTATTAGCTGTATGGCTCCACCGAGGTTTCCTGCTATGCCTACAAAGAAACTGGCGAAAAGCCCAGCCCAAATGGGATTAAGGGAAAAGGTGATCTGATTTCTGGACTCCCTCGCCTTAATAGCCAGGTTGTATACCAAACAGAAGGCCGCACTGACTGTGGTGGCAAACAGAACAGGGATAGCCAAATTCACGGCTACTTCAGGTAGGATTCCGCTTGCTTTAACGAATGTCCCGATAATGAATTGGCCGAAATAGTAGTAGTTCAAATATCCGCCGGCGAACCAGGGGTCATAGGGGGGCATAGTAGCGGATCTGACAATGGCGTTGATGAAGGCAAGGTCCATAGGCTTTTCGCCGCCTCTAAATGGGTGCCACAGATCTGGATTTGCTAATCTCAGGGCGAGAAAAACAAGAAAGGCCCCCAAGAAAATACTCTCTTGGAAAGCTAGCAAGCGCCATCTTTCTCTGACAAAGCTTATTATAGCTCTGCGATTGATATGTAAAACGATGTAGTTTAGCAAGGCCAATAAGACAAGAGCAGTCAATACGGACGCCCGAGAAAACTCGACCAACTTCATAGAAACAAGGAGCCAAGTTAGGTAAGGCAGAAGTAGTAATGCTAGTGCCTTAGTAAAAAGATAGCCCTTGTCATGGAATGTTTTGAAAAGCAGGAATGACAAAGGTAAGACCACTAATGCTGTAACCTCTATGAGAAGCAACCAAACTAATACAGGAAACTGATTAGCCAAGGATATAGGGTCGAAGGTGCTTGACCAAGCGGCGCCTCGTCGATGAGCCTCCAGCTCCTTATCGGGGAGAAGCAACCCGGCATCGGGTTCTTGAGGGAAATCAGCAGCAAGTATGCTCTGAGCCAATAGTTCCTTTTTCATTCGTTCGGAATTCTTGAATATCAAAACTAGAGGGTGATCATAAGTTACGTGGTCATTGTCTGCATAACCAAGCTTTATAGTGGCTGAATCGTCCCATAAGGTTAAGACGTGATCAGGAACCGGAATTTTTGATCTAGCAAACGTGTCGTCTACTAGGGACAATCCCATAATCGTAGGATAGGCATTGAAGCTCTGGTCCAAAGAATAGCCAAGGTTGCCCCCAAACAGGAGGCGGTAATAATTAGATGAAAATGGATACCGCCTTGGAGAACGGGAAATCGCTCCGTAAGTACGGTTGCTGTAGAAGACAATGTAGTCGGCGACAGAAAGGTCTTGAGCCAGAGACGTGACTTTGTTAATTGTGTCTTGCTCGAAGATCGGAATTTGTTTCAAGCGATAGTTGCCTAAGTTTGGCAGCCCTTCATCCCAATGATTGTCCATCAAAATGAGAGACGAGTTGGGAACATTGGCATTGATCCATTCGGACGCTTGAACAGCCGTGTGGGACTGTCTGTATATGGACTGAAAGGCGGCGCTATAAGCGATGGTTGTTATCACTACAAAGGCTAGGCCTAACATTGCTGTTTTTGCTAAGACGGGACGGTGTTTTTTCAACCAACCTATTACCAATACCGAATTGCCGACCCCCATAAGGATGAACAAGGGCATTAGCGGAAAGGTATAACGAAGGAACTTTACCTCCGCCATAGTGACAGTTATGAGTAATGGCACCGCCCATAGGAGAATCAGAACCTGCCCCAACTTTGGTTGCCTGAAATTCATGACAATCGTTGCGAGTAGACCTCCCCAGGAGATAACCCCGAGTGGAAATCCAAGGCCCCAAGTGAGTGTTTGCCGTAGCTCGTACAGAAGATTGGGGGAGTTGATATATTGCAAGGTGTATGGCACCAAGCCAGCATTCCTCACAATGTCCAACTCTCTCAAGTTCCAAGAAACAAATTCAGAGAAAGAGATTAGCGAGTAAGGGCTCAACAGGAGATAAGCAGATGATGCAACTCCCGCGGACACTAGAATTCTGAGAGCGATATCACCGAGTTGAACCGTTGATTGTGTTGGGGCCCTAGAAAATGAACCCAATGCCAAGCTCGCTTCATCCTGTCTTTCTCGCAGGAATCGATCGCTTAGCATAATCCAGAATAAGTAGCCATATAGGGCAACGGCCGGAAGCACTATTGGCAAAGTGCTGGCTTTGGTAGCAAGTGATAGACCAACAAATAGCCCAAGAAAAGCCGAGTCGCGCAGCCTATTCTCGGACGAGACTTTCAGCATGGACCAGAAAGCAGCAAGTGTAAGCGCGTTGGAAAAGGTCTCTGGTCTGTAGTAATGGCTATGTTGTATATGGACAACTGCGAATGCAACTAGTAAAGCAGCTAGCAACCCGGCGCTTCGACTGTATAGCTTTTTGCCCAAGAGGTACACGAGTGCTATAGAGGCGAGGTCTGCAATAGTTGATAGCATTCGTCCGGCGATAGCCAAATCGCGAATGTCCATTGAGAAAATTGGCGAAGCGAGTGACTTTATCCCCACCAAAACGTAGATGAGAAATGTACCCAATGGGAACCAGTGAGGATTTAGGGGGCTCTTTGATGGATCAAAGAAAGTCCCTATGCTTGGAATACCTGGCTCAGTTAGCTCAAATGCTGAATCTTCTGTGCAAGATTCCCAACCGGGCCCTTCTGAAAGGATTTGATACATGCATTCCGCGCGCATGAAGATTGAACGTTCGTCCGGATGGAAGAAGTTGTACTGATCCCAGCCTATACCAGTAATTCGCATAGCTAGCGCTAAGACTAGAATGACTAGTAGCGCTGGAGGTATGGACCACCTACCAATGCTGCTGTTCAGGATCCACTGCCACCAGAACTGAACTTTTCTGGCCGCATAGATTAGAGAAACAAGGGCCTGCATAGTTTTACCATTGTATCAGCCACCAAAAAGGGGCGCTGTTATTTATATGATAACGCCTTGTGCTCGTCACGCAGTCTTAATAAGACTGCTTCGGATTTACCAGCCCTTTTTGGCCATCAGTGCAACGAGATCCGATGTGCGGCAAGAGTAACCCCACTCGTTGTCGTACCAGCCCAATATCTTAACCATTGATCCGCCCATGACCATAGTAGATAAGCCATCAAGGATTACGCTACTTGGATTAGAGACTATGTCGCTACTGACGATAGGGTCGTCAGTATATTCAAGAATCCCTTTGAGTGATCCTGAGGCAGCTTCTTTGAAAGCATTGTTTACATCGTCTACGGACACGTCAGATTCCAGATTCGCAACAAGGTCAGTCGCCGAACCGGTCGGAGTAGGGACACGCATCGCCATCCCGTGTACGCTTCCATCAAGCTCTGGAATTACAAGCCCGCACGCACGAGCTGCTCCGGTCGTAGTCGGGATCATATTTAAGGCAGCCGACCGGGCTCTTCTCAAGTCACCATGTGCCTGATCGAGTATTTTCTGGTCGTTTGTGTATGAGTGGATGGTAGTCATGAGGGCATTCTTAATGGTGAATTTATCGTGTAAAACTTTAACCATCGGGGCTACACAGTTTGTAGTGCAAGAGGCGTTAGATAGTATGTGGTGTTTCTTTGGGTCATATTCTGAGTCATTGACTCCAAGGACTACTGTCATGTCTTCGCCAGATGCTGGAGCGGAAATAATTACTTTCTTGGCACCACCCTCTAGGTGGCCAGCCGCTTTGGCGGCATCTGTAAACACGCCCGTTGATTCGATGACTATGTCAACTCCAAGATCACCCCAAGGTATTTTTGCTGGGTCTCGTTCTGCTACTACTTTTATCTTGTTGCCGTCAACGGTCATAATATCCCCGTCAGCAGCAACTGTTCCAGGGTAACGTCCATATGTGCTGTCATATTTAAACAGATGAGCATTTGTTTTAGCGTCTGTAAGATCGTTCACTGCTACAATGGCTATGGACCCAGAATGGCGCTCCATAGCCGCCCTCAAAACCTGCCTGCCGATTCTACCGAAACCGTTGATCCCAATCTTAGTAACCACAGAAGCCTCCTAGTTTTATGTAAGTCCGAAAAGGCGCCTCACAATTATTATCAAAAATTCAGCGACATTATACTAGTGATAGCTGTAGAAATGCCCATACTTTAAATCGTCCTTTGGGCGTTTTACTACGGTTATTCCCTCCCTGTTGCTCTGGGGGCATATTGTTAACGTGTTAGGAGGGAAATGTTCCTCTCCCTGCATAGGTCGCCTTTCTGCCCAGTTCCTCTTCAATTCTTAGGAGCCGATTGTATTTGGCGACTCTTTCGCTTCGGGCAGGGGCGCCGGTCTTAATTTGACCTGAACTTGTTGCAACGGCAAGATCGGCAATCGTAGTGTCTTCAGTTTCTCCAGAACGGTGACTAACAACAGAACTCCAGCCAGCTTTCTTGGTCATTTCTATTGCGCTCAAGGTCTCAGTGAGTGTCCCAATCTGGTTGAGTTTAATGAGTACGGAGTTACTGGCATTGGATTCAATGCCCTGCTGTATCCTTTCAGTGTTAGTAGTGTAAAGGTCGTCGCCAACAATCTGCACTCGGCTGCCCAATCTACTAGTCAGATGAGTCCACCCGTCCCAGTCATCCTCTGCAAGCCCATCCTCTATGCTAATGATAGGATAATCAGATACCCACTTAGCGAGGAAATCGACCATCCCTTCTGAAGATAGCTGAAC
Source organism: uncultured Dehalococcoidia bacterium (assembly GCA_964493125.1). GTDB lineage: Bacteria > Chloroflexota > Dehalococcoidia > Lucifugimonadales > QGNO01 > QGNO01. Next base: position 14,987 of record CAZBMS010000022.1, read on the forward strand.
CCCCTCACGACTTAAGTGGTAAACCCCATCGCTGAAAAATTCCGTAGCGGCCACATCTAGCGCTATGTAGCAGTCTCCGCCTTCTTTATAGCCAGCGCTCGCAATCGCCGAGATTATTAATTCAACGGCTTCTCTGTTTGACTTCAAGGAAGGCGCGAATCCCCCCTCGTCACCAACGTTGGTTGATAGACCCTTTTTAGCAAGTAACTCCTTCAGAGTAGTGTAGATCTCCGCTCCGCAACGAATCGCCTCCGCGAAAGATGGGGCTCCTGTGGGTACTACCATAAATTCCTGCAAATCAACGGAGTTGCTAGCATGGCGACCTCCGTTGAGTATGTTAAGCATAGGCACTGGAAGTAACGGATCTTTGTCGCCTTGATTAAGGTTTTGGTACAGGGGTATGCCTAGATCGGCAGACCATGCTTTTGCAACTGCTAGCGAAACTCCAAGAATAGCATTGGCCCCCAGCCTCGACCTATCACTAGTGCCGTCTAGCTCTATCAGGCGGTCGTCAATGGCTCTCTGATCACTGGATGGAAGGCCGATTATGGCTGGTGCTATGATCTCGTTTACATTTTTTACTGCGTTCAGTACGCCTTTACCGTTGTGCCGTGATTTGTCACCATCCCTTAACTCAACAGATTCATGTCTACCAGTGCTTGCACCTGAAGGAACGGCTGCTGTACCAAGCGAAGAATTGTTCACCTCAACGGTAACTTCGACTGTGGGCGCACCTCGAGAATCAAGAATTTCACGCCCCCGGACTCCAGTTATATTAGCCATGATTTGTTTATGCGACTCCTTTAGCAGCTCTTAGGGCTAGCTCGACCGCATCTTGTGGATTGTCAGCCGTAAGCATGCACCCATCTTTAATGTCAGAAAGAGGCCAAGTATGAAGTCCAATCACGGTATTGCCGTCGGACAGCGCATGGCCGATCTCAGACAAAGTACCAAATGCTCCAGCAATTGCAATAACTGCTTTCCCAGATTTAACCACGATTGCATTTCTAGCGTGGCCCATCCCGGTGGGGATAGCAATATCCACAAAATCGTTTGCTTCATCGGGGTCATTCCCTGGCAAGATTCCAATGGTGAGACCGCCTTCAGACTTAGCGCCGCGACATACGGCCTCCATCACCCCGTTGAGCCCCCCGCATGCGACTCCAGCCCCCCGCTTAGCTAGCTCCTTACCTACTTCGTACGCCAGGTCAGTTGCGAATTCGGGTGCATTGTTTCCGTTACCTATTACTGAAATAATTATTTGTTTATCCAAATCACGTCTCCCGAAGCTTCATAATATGCGATGGATGGCTCTTGCACACCTTTGCAACTAGTGCCTTTAGGCGCAAACGTTTTTCTGGATCTACGCTATTTTGTCATTGACTGGACTAAGGCGTTGATGTCATCCTGGCTTTCAATGTTGTAAATGGCGTCGAGGGCAGACTTGATTTGTCCACTATCTAAGACATTGCTTGCACAGTCGGTGAACTTTGCGGCCATCCCATCGACTCCCATTGGTCTTTCTGGGGTTCCTCTCGAAGTCTCAGCATCCCTCGAAATGACCTGGCCGCCTTTCATTATTATCTCAATTCTGCTGCGCATGCGGTCACTACCTTTGGCCTCGATCTCAGGGCTATGGTAGGTTTTCACCTTTTTCATAATTTCTCGAACCTCTTTAGAGCGAACAACTTCGTCGGTGAATTCAGCAGTCCCTGCCTTTCTCTTGAGGAGCAGAATTCCTAAGCAAAATTGCAGGCTGAATTTTGCCTCGAGCTCATTGTTTGGGCTCTCGTATCTGAGAGGATTCAATATGTTGTAGCCAGCCCCAAGTCGGACTTCGTCAACAGCTTCCGGCCTGATGTCGTGTTCCAGAACTAGGTCTAACATAGTGTCCATCGAAGGATGTGAAAGTGACCCACATGGGAATGGCTTGACTGAAACACCTGGCCAAGCCAGTGTGTAAGGATTGCCTAAGTGACCAAGCAATCGGTCAGCATCCACCCCGCCGGCAGTTACCTGAAAATGCCCCCATTGCCCGTCAAGAGCATTCGGGTCTGATTGGTAACCGAGCCTGGCGAGCCTAGCCGCTATAATTCCGTTTTCAGCAGCAGCTCCCGCATGATATGGCTTGGTCATTGTACCGAAGTTTACCCGTAGCCCAGCACTTTTTGATGCAGCTATGCCAATGGCAAATCTAGTTTGTTCGTCTGTGAGTCCGTACAACTTGGCGGCGGCAGTTACAGCCGCGAAAACGCCCACAGTAGACGTCGTGTGAAATCCTTGTTTGTAGTGCTGTGGATTCATAGATTCAGCAATCTTGCACTCAACTTCAAACCCGCCACAGAACGCAGTAAGAAACTCTTTGCCACTAGCGTTCACTTCTTGTGCTACTGCTAAGGTTGCTGCTAAGGCGGGCACGGTGGGGTGAGTTAGCAGTCCATAGATACGATCTGGGGTTTGTGCTAACTGAGTGTCGTCAAAGTCGTCGGCATGCCCAGACGTCCCATTGGCTAGGGCGGCCAGTTGGGGGGAAGTTTGAGTACTTGAGCCAATCAGTGATGAAGTACCATTAACGCCAGACAGTGCTATGTATTCGAGGATAATCCTGGAGCATTGGGCTTTGCTGCCAGACAGCATTACGGCGAACCCATCTACAAGACAGCGATACAGCTCTGTCCGCACCTCGTCGTTGATTGTCTCAAACTTAAGACCTCTAATGTACTCTACTACCTCTGAGGTCAGGGTGTTTTCCTTAGTCATAAGTGATTTTCTCCCATATCCGTAACTACAGCATGTGGCTATGAGTCTATAACACGATTGTCTTACATGGAAGGGAAGGCCCGGGAGGTCTTATTGCCCCTTAAACAGCAAGGACTAGTCATTGCTTGCGAGCCGTTATTCCAGCCAGCCTTTCATGAACCTTGACAAGGGCTTGGGTGCCTTCAGAGCCTTCCCCCGCTGCTTGTAAGGAGGCGAAAAACTGACTTATTAATGCGGTGGCTGGGAGGGATAGCTGGAGTTCGCGTGCGCCCTCTAGGATAAGCCTAAGGTCTTTTTGTTGTAGCTTTACCATAAACCCCGGGGCGAAATCCCCATCTATTATCCTGGGCCCGAGATTCTGCAGTTGCCAGGAGCCTGCTGCGCCTCCCTTGACTGCTTCTATAGTGGTTTCTAAGTTAGCACCTGCTGCTGCTGCGTAAACCAGCGCCTCAGCTACCGCGTTCATGGTGCCTGCCACCAGAATTTGGTTTACCAGCTTTGTAGTTTGGCCCATTCCGATAGCACCAGTGTGAACGATGTTCTTTCCCATTGCTTCAAAAATGGGCTTACACCGCTCGAACACTACCTCATCACCACCGACCATAATAGATAGTGTTCCCTCTACTGCTCCCCAAGACCCACCACTGACGGGTGCATCAAGCATATGGGCGCCCCTTTCCTTGAGCTTAGACTCAATCGATCGAGTTACAGACGGCGATATAGTGCTCATGTCGATAAGGACAGAATCTTTCTGAATGCCTTCGATGATGCCGTTGGATCCTAAGACAACCTCTTCGACGTCTGGGGAGTCTGTAACCATAGTGACAATTACTTCGCACCTTTCTGCGACTTCTTTTGGCGTTTCTGCAGATGACGCCCCTTCATTCTCCAGCGTTCTAACGCTGGATTTGGTACGGCTGTAGGCAACGACTTGGTATCCTGAATTGAGCAAGTTACGAGCCATTGGCAAGCCCATTATTCCTAGTCCTACAAAACCCAACACTTCTTTCGACATGTTTGCACCTCCAGAATAGGCGCACTCTAGATCAGCACTACTGTACCGTCAACAATGTGCACATTGAGTGAACGAATGCTGGCTGATACAATTTATCAAGAGGGCTACGGCAAACGCCGATAGCCCATTTGGGCGTTTGGAGAGAATAAACATACATGTTGACTGGCATCAATGAAATTGTGGAGAGATTGCCCGAGTTTCAACTCTTGAGGAAGCAACTCGATCGCGAAGCAGGGAAGGCTTCAATTTTGCAAGCTGCGACTCCTGTGCTCTTGGGGACTTTGTGGAATGCGCTGAAGGATCCGATGCTTATAGTCGCCCAGAGACCAGAGGTCGCGAATAGGCTATTCGATCAAATGATCACCTATTTTGGGGAAGACGCGCCAATATATAAATTTCCTGAATTAGAAGCGCCTCCTTTTGAGCAGCTAGCCGTCGATCGCTCGAATGTCCACCAACGATTGTGGGTTCTATCAACATTGACTGAATCCCTGTCGAGAACAAACCCCATCGTGATAACTTCGGCAACCGGACTGGCGATTAAGACTCCAAACCCAAAGAAACTGCTCGAAAAAAGTGTATCTATTAAACGCGGGCAAACCGTATCTATGGAAGCACTACTACGAGAGTGGCATCTAATGGGATACGTAAATGAGCGAGCGACAGAAATGCAGGGTCAAATGAGCAGACGAGGAGGGATATTGGACATATTTCCTCCCGGACACCTTCTCCCTGCTAGGTTGGAGTTTTTGGGAAACACTGTAGAAAGTATCCGGCTTTTTGATGTAGGGACGCAAAGATCCGTAGAGGAAATCCAAGAAATAACCGTGATACCAGCTAAGGAGCAGATTCACAATGAAAATGAGCTAGGGCAAGTCGAAAAGTTAGTGTCATCGCTAGACTTTTCAAGCTGCTCTAGAGAGACTGAAGAAAGAATCAAAGAAGAAATCTCATTGATTATGTCGGGGCATCAAGTTGAAAATGAAGCAATTTATTCGGGTCTTTTCAACCAGGCTTCGCTCTTAGATTTCTTCCCGCCCGATTCCTTAATCGTTATAGATGAGCCGTCCTCTATAGAGATTGCGATAAAGGACTTGGACAAACGATCGGACGAATTGGGAGATGAAAAAAGTCTGCGCGGCGAAATACCAAGGATATTGCCTTCACTCAGCCATAGCTGGTCAGAAGTTTCAGAAAAACTGCGGGCCGTATCAAAAAAACTTGAACTAAGGCGCTGGAATACAGAAGACTCGATAGAATTCCCTTTTCTTTCAGCCCCAACTTTTCAGCGACGGTTGGAAGATTTTGTAGATGAGATAGCGGCACTACAAAGGTCTGGACAACGCGTCATGATTGCCACGCATCATTCACAAAGGCTTCAAAATATTTTGGCTGAAAATGAAATGGGCGTGGTATCTATGGAGCACAAAAAAACACTACCGCCCTTAGGTTCAATTTCTATAGTGCGTGGTTCTCTTGCGGGCGGATGGGTGTTGCCAGGGTTAGAAGAAACATCGTTGTTTACGGACCTAGAGATTTTCGGTAGCACCAAGGTGGCGCGGCCAAAAAGAGGGAAAGCTGCCATAAGCAGTACATTGACCAGTGAACTTGAGCCAGGATCATTTGTGGTTCATATAGACCATGGAGTAGCGAAATTTTCCGGATCTACCATAATGACGCAGGGCGATGAGCAGAAGGAGTATTTGGTTCTTGATTACGCTGGAGGAGATAAATTGTATGTTCCAGCAGATCACACGAATCGAATCAGCCGATACTTGGCCCCGGGTGACAAAAGCCCATCTCTCACTAGGTTGAATACTCAGGAATGGAGCCGGACAAAGCAGAGGGCTCAAAGATCCGCTCGCGACATTGCAAAAGACTTGCTCGAGCTTTACGCAGAAAGGGAAGCTGCTGAAGGCATACCATTTCCTGAAGACACTCCTTGGCAAATGGAGATTGAAGACGCATTTCCTTACGAGGAAACCCCTGATCAACTACTCACAATAAACCAGGTTAAACGAGACATGGAGCAGCCTAGGCCTATGGATAGGCTAGTAGCTGGGGATGTTGGATATGGGAAAACAGAAATTGCGTTAAGGGCGGCATTTAAAGCAGTTGCCGGAGGGAAACAGGTGGCGATATTGGCACCAACAACCGTTTTGGCGCAACAGCACTACGAGACGTTTAGAGAAAGGTTGAGTCCGTACCCAGTTGCCATAGATGTGCTTAGTCGATTTCGGTCGAGTAAGGAACAAAAAGACGTTCTGGGTAATTTGGCTGATGGGAAGCTGGACATATGTATAGGCACTCACCGTCTGCTTCAGAAGGATGTGGTATTCAAAGATTTGGGCTTAGCCATAGTGGATGAGGAGCATAAGTTTGGAGTTAATCATAAGGAACGATTGAAAAAGATGCGCGCTCAGATAGATGTGCTTGCTCTTACAGCCACTCCTATACCAAGGACACTCCATATGGTTCTTTCTGGTATTCGCGACATGAGCACCATGGAGACACCGCCTGAAGAACGGCTACCAATTAAGACATATGTAGCAGAAAAGAACGATGATCTAATCAGGGAAGCGATAATACGGGAGCTTGACAGGGGAGGGCAGGTTTATTACTTGCACAATCGGATAAAAACACTCCCCGCAGTTCTCAGCCAAATAGAGAGCCTTGTCCCTGAGGCTTCAGTTGGCTTCGCTCACGGGCGGATGCCGGAAGACCGCTTGGAACGGGAGATGGGAGATTTCATACGAGGTGAAAAAAACGTCCTGGTTTGCACTACCATCATAGAGTCCGGGCTGGATTTATCGACAGTAAACACACTGATCGTTGAACGAGCTGATGCTTTAGGGTTGGCCCAACTGTATCAGCTCAGGGGGCGTATTGGGAGGGGCAATCAGAGATCTTATGCCTATTTCCTAATCAATCGAAACCAGCAAATTACCGAAACGGCTCAGAGGCGCTTAGAGACCATCCTAGCCGCGACAGCTTTGGGCGCAGGATTCAGAATAGCCATGAAAGACTTGGAGATCAGAGGTGCGGGACAGGTTCTCGGGTCAGAACAGAGTGGACACATACACGCCATAGGTTTTGATATGTATCAGCGGTTACTTTCCCAAGCGGTAGAGGAAGTGAAGTCTGGGGGAGAGATAGCTGAGCTGTTACCCCTGGGCAAAACCGAGACAAGCATTGACCTCAAGATACCAGCAATGATTCCGGATGGGTACGTTAAAGATTTGTCTAGCAGGTTGGCTTTTTATCAACGGATATCGGATGCGACCAACCTAGAAGAGATTACGCATATCCAAAAAGAGATTGCTGATAGATATGGCTCATTACCTGACGCAGCCCTCAATCTTTTTGACGTTGTCAGGATAAAGCTCGCTAGTTCCGCAATTGGAATAGAGTCTATAAGTAAGGCAGGGAGCGAAATGTTGATTAGGTTGCCAGGCCAGCTGGGAGGAGCCAGGAGTGTCCTTCAGTCAAAGCTTGGGCCAAACTTTGAGGTGGGTAACAGGGTGATTCGTGTTAATCCGGATCATCTTGACTATGGATGGTATGAAGCCCTTAATTGGGCACTGAATCAAATCTCCTCACTTATGGAGCTATTAGACTCAATCCAGAGGTAGTCAGGAAGGCAACTGGGCCCATATAAAAAACTCTCTGTTCTGCCCGCTTCTGATTACAGGGGTGCGAGTTGCACCCCTAAATCTTAGACCGAGTCGGATTGTTTGCAGGGCTACTTTTGAAATGGTTTCTGCATGTGTTTGTGGATTACGAACGATCCCACCTTTACCGACTTGATGTGGTTTCGCTTCAAACTGTGGCTTAACCAAGGCGAGAATTTGTCCACTTGGTTCCATATGCCGGATCGCCTCCGGCAGAATCAGGCTAAGCGATATGAATGAGACATCGATAACTACTATTTGCACTGACTCAGGCAAGTCGAAAGAGTTTCGTGCGTTGAGTTTTTCCATAACAACAACAACGGGATTGTCTCGGAGCTTCTGGTGAATTTGCCCCTTTCCTACATCTACCGCGTACACTTTTGACACGCTTCTTTGAATTAGGCAGTCGGTGAAACCTCCGGTTGATGCGCCAATATCTAGAGCTGTTCTCCCCTCTACATTGATGTCAAACACGTTTAAGGCGTGCTCCAATTTGAACCCACCCCTACTAACGAATCTATCCCCTTCATCGATCTCAATTAGCGAGTCAGCTTCGACTGAGTGGCCGGGCTTATCTACTCGTTGTCCGTTCACGGTGACCTTTCCAGCTAGAGAGAGGGCCTGGGCTTGATGTCGGCTTGTCGCCAAACCTCGGTCAACTAATATAAGGTCGAGACGAGTTTTTTTGGATGGTGACATGAAATTATTGCTTTAGATTCCTAAATGCACTGATTATGGTAAGGTGGATTAAATATACACAGCTAATAAGATAATCGCCATATGTAAATGTAGTCGGGTTTGACACTCGATATTAGCGACCCGTATAATTCTTACTTGCAATTTTGTCAGGTTTTGACCAATGCCTAAAAGGACCTATCAACCCAAGAAACGGAGACGCCAGCGAAGGCACGGCTTTATGCATCGTATGAGTACGAGAGGAGGCCGTGAGGTTCTGCGCAGGCGGAGATTCAAGGGTCGACACGAACTCACCGTTTAGAAAACGAGAGCCAACAAAGTTTAAGGATGCTCCCTTTTACCAAGGACTATCGCCTCAGGAAGCCTTCCGATTTTAGAGCGGTTCGCGAGTTGGGACGTAGTTGGCCCAACCGGCTGGTGGTTATTTGGGCCAGCCGTAACGCTTCAGAAACAACGAGAATAGGTTTCTCAGTTGGAAAGCGCCTTGGGAACGCGGTGGTGAGGAACTTGGTGAAGCGTAGGCTTAGAGAGGCAATAAGGAGGATTTCCCTCCCGATGGGCTATGATGTAGTAGTTGTGGCTCGTGCTCCGGCGGCGAGCGCCACATATAAGGAATTAGAAGAAGCGATAATGAAGGCTTCAAGGAAGATTGAGGGCACGTAATTGCCTCATATACAGAAATTCGAATGAAACCCGTTCTTCTTCGGTTAATCAGAATTTATCAGATCGCGTTGGCGCCGTACTGGCCATCTTCTTGCCGGTATGTTCCGACATGCTCCCAGTATGCCCATGATTCAATTGAGCAATTTGGAGCCGTCCGTGGAGTTATATTGACCATCAAGCGGTTGTCTAGCTGTGTTCCTTGGGGTCATTTGACACAAACCCCAGTGCCTCCGGAAAAAAAGAAGAGGCCTGAAATAGAGCGAGTTTTGCCGTGACTGTAAAAAAATTAGCATCGATAGCCGGGCTACTTCTCCTTCTCAGCACTGGGTGCGTGCAGGATCAGTTTGGGTTGACTGGGGGATGGTCTGGAGTTTCGGGATCTGACGACGCTTTTTATGTAGCTACTAAGGACGGTCGTGTAGTTGGTATTGATGGGGCTAGAGAGGAAATTTTGTATTCAAGAGGAGGAAATCCGCTAACGTATCCTCCGATTGGCGAAGACGCTATAGGCCCTATTTACGGAACCCCTTATTATGATGGAGATAGGGTTTTTGTTGCTTATTTCGATGGCAAAGTACAAGCCTTAAATGCTGCAGATTTATCTTATATGTGGCGCTTCCCTAGCCGTAGAGACGACACGATTGGGAAAATAGTCGGTGGGCCGACATTTGCAGAAGGGCTTGTTATCTTTGGTGACTCTGAGGGTGCAGTGAGGGCGCTTGATGCTTCAAAAGGCACATTAGTTTGGACTTTCCTGGCGGGAGACGCGGTATGGTCTACTCCGACTGTGGTAGATTCCGTTGTTTACTTTGGGTCGTTCGATCATAAGTTTTACGCTTTGTCTCTCCAAAAAGGTGAACCCAAATGGGATCGCCCGTTTGTGGCCGATGGTGCAATTATAACCTCACCCATAGTGGATGGAGGCAAAGTCTTCTTTGGGTCATTCGACGGGAAATTTTATGCGCTGAATGCGTTTAGCGGCAGGCCTGCGTGGCAGCAGCCTTTTAATGGAGATGGTTGGTTTTGGGCTGACCCTGTGGATTGTAAAAATGGTGTGATTTGTGCAACCACTACTAACGGCAGTGTGTACGGAATCAACCCGCAAACTGGTGGAGAAGTATGGTCATACAAAGAGCTATTTAGTGACCCTATCGTTGCAAAGCCTGGAGTGCTTGACGACCAGCTGATAGTCGCTTCACGTTCTGGCGCCGTGGAGTTTTTGGAAGCGGCTTCTGGTGACGAGCTGGGCTCCTATTATGGGATCGGAAGTGAAGTAAACGCAGACATATCGATCCATTCGGATGTTATTTATATCAATCAGATGGATAGAAATATAATGGCCTTGAGCAGCAACCCAATCAAACAGCTTTGGAAGCTGGATGTATCTGACAAATATTTAGAAAACAGATAATAACTAAATGGAAATAATAGGCTTAATTTGGAACACTTTTATCCTTGACCCGTTATTGAATGGGCTGGTGCTCCTGTACTCCGTTTTGGGGAAAAACTTTGGCATTACAATAGTGGTTTTCACGATTGTTGTAAGGCTGGCGACTTTGCCGCTTACTCTCCGGCAGATACGATCAACTCAGAAGATGAGTGCGCTTCAGCCCAAGCTGAGATTGCTTCAGGAAAAGTATGCTAAGGATCGCGCTAGGCTTTCCCAGGAGACCATGAAGCTTTATAAAGAATCGGGAGTGAGTCCAATAGGATGTCTTGGCCCAATGGTGGTTCAATTCCCTATTTGGATAGGCCTTTACATGGCTATCATTCAAGTTCTTCCAACGAGCCCGGAATCTTTGGTCGCGCTTTCACAGCACCTGTATTCTTGGATTCCACTTGTGAATCAAGTGGTTCCTCTGAATAGTCATTTCTTGGGCTTGAACCTGGCATCCGCAGAGGCCGGCCCAATTACTTACATAATGGCAGTTTTTGTCGGGGCCTCAATGTGGGTCATGCAAAAAATGAGCACTCCTGCGGCAGCTGACCCACGGCAGGCATCCACAAACAGGATGATGTTGTGGATGCTGCCTGTTATGTTTGGATTCTTTACCCT
>CAZBMS010000023.1:0-23663 GCA_964493125.1 uncultured Dehalococcoidia bacterium
TTTTCTTGGCATTCAATTTGTCCTGTAAAGCATGGGTCAGAGTCATACAAGAGCCCCCAATAAAGACTTTGATCTTTAATTTGCCAAGATACAGTACATGAAATCTCGTCCGTCATAAAGGCATAATTCCTCCATCTGAGTTGAAGGTCAAAATAAACCTATGTTCGGCTGACAGGTCTAGACAAATATGAGACTCGAAATTACCCTAGACAAATCGAAGTAGTAAGGGCGGTGACATAGTGGAAAAAGCAATTCTTTATTGGTGGCCCAAGTGACAGTCTTGCCGTAAAGCAAGAGAGTTTCTCTTGCAGGATGGAGTTGATTTTTCTGAAAGGGATTTTTTTAAAATCCCCCTTTCGGAAAATGAGATCCGTGAGCTAGCTGGGTTAGCTTCGGCGTCAGAGATTTTTTCCTGGCGTAGTCCGGCCGTCAAGAAACTTGAAGTTGATCCAGCAAGCATGGGTGACGACGGACTTATAGCGCTTATGTTAAATGAGCCCAGACTCATTCGAAGGCCGCTGTTTAGGGTCGGATCAGAGCTAATTATTGGTGCGAGTCCAGATTCACTAGCTAATCTGTAATATTAAGTAGTAGCTTGGGGTCATTCATGTTAGTGGCGGGGCCGGCAGACGACCTAGAACGTTCTCGCACCAAGCTCCTACTTGAAGAAGGCGGAAGTCTTCCTTAGGGGACGCTACAAACTGTAGGCCAAGAGGCAATCCGTTCGGGGCAAGACCTCCGTTGATGGATATGGCTGGGTAGCCCATCAAACTCCATGGGGAGAGGAGTGAAGGATCCCCAGTCGACTCTATCCCTTCAGGGGCTGGCCCGGGTGTTGCTGGCATAAGTAGTGCATCGACATTCTGGAAAACTTCAATCAGTTTCGTGTTCAACCAACTGCGGATGCGTTGTGCTTGCATGTAATATGTCGCTGGAATCAGCGAGGCGGGTCTTCGGTCTTGTATGTTTGGTTTGTTGTCTAATGAGTTAGGAAAGCTGTCGAAGGCGGCGCCCTCTGAACTAAAAATCAGGTGATGTGAGGGCCATGCAAAGGCGAATTCCTTTGGAAACATGACGTCACTGACTTTGGCTCCGGCTTCCTTCAGACGGGCCGCTGACTTTTCGACGGCTTCTTGCATGGCTGGTTCGGCACGTTCGAGAAAGAAATTACGGACTATACCTATGTGGGGAGGGTTCACCTTTTCAAGATTCAGATTCGCTGGCGGAGCAGGATCCGGCAGCGTAGTCGGATCACGAGGGTCTGGTCCAGCGATAACTGATAACACGAGCGCGATATCCTCCATACTGAGTCCAATTATCCCGACATGATCCATAGTCCAGGCGAAAGGTAGGCAGCCAAAACGGCTGATAAGGCCATAAGTTGGTTTGATCGCATCGACACCGCAGTATGCCGCAGGGCGGAGATTTGACCCACCAGTCTGCTCGCCAAGAGCGACCGGTATCATACGGGCACCCACCGCGGCGCCGGATCCGCTGCTCGTGCCGCCGGCGGTGTGATGAAGATTCCATGGGTTGCGGGTGGGTGGCATCATCCCCCCAACAGGCATATGTGTCTTTCCAATGATGACCGCCCCTGCTGCTCTCAGACGGGCAACCGGAGTGGCATCTTCTGGTTCGGGAAAGGGTCGTTTTAAGTTCCGCAAACCGGTAGGCATTCCTTGAACATGGAACTCATCTTTGATTCCTATAGGAACGCCGTGTAGCGGTCCGCGCAGCTTTCCAGCGTTGGCTTCGGCTGTAAGTAAGGCAGCTTGTTCAAGTGCATTCTCTGCATCTAGATGGCTCCAGGCTTGTACTTGGTCTTCGAAAGCCATGATTCTGCTGAGGAGGGTCTCAACCAAGTCGATAGGCTTTAGTTTGCCCTCAGTGACTGTTTGAGCTATTGAACAAACACCCATTTGATGAATATAGTTAGTCATATGTACCTCCCAGTTCCTGTTAAACCTGCCACTGAATTTTCTAGAGACTCAAGTTATTACTGGTCGTGAGAAGGCTGGCTCGACATCGTCAGGGAGTTTTATAGAGCTGACCGACGCCATAGCATTGGCGAGGCTTTTCAAGGCATCCTCTAACTCCAGAGCTGACTCCTTGCCCCACAAGAGGATCGCCTGGTTTTTTAGGAATTCCAAAGCTTCATTTTCAGATACTGCTGGGTGTAATCGCATTGCGTTTTCCTTCATGTGCAGGGTTAGGATATCAGATTAGATATACAAGGTGGCTGGTTTAAAAGCAAGCTCCAGCGTACTTTTTAACCTCTCGATTCGTTTGTCTAGAGGCATATCCCGAATGACTCTCCTGCTATACTTTCGCAAATGACACAATTTTCTTTGATGCTTGTCCTTTTTTCTGGGGTGGCTCACGCACTGTGGAACCTGATGTTGAAGCGGAGCGGTAATCAAGAGGTTTTTGTTTGGTGGCTTCAGATTGCTCAAGTTTCCATTTTCGCGCCGCTTGCTATATTTCTCTTTGCCACCGACAACATTTTATATCCGGGTTGGTGGTTTGTTCTCGGCACATCTATCATCCATATGCTGTACTTTGTTTTCCTGAGCCGCAGTTATAAGCACGGCGACCTATCCCTAGTTTATCCACTGGCCCGAGGGACTGGGCCTGCGCTGACTCCGATACTTGGCATAGCATTACTTAGTGAGCAGGTCACCCTAATTGCAGCTCTCGGAATAGTTACAGTAGTGGTCGGAATATTCACTTCATATTGGTGGGGTAAGGGTTTAGTTATAATCCAAAACCCGATGAGATTAATAAAGGATCCCGGAACACGGTATGCTTTGTTAACTGGACTTACCATTGCTAGTTATACGGTGTGGGACAAGATGGGGGTTCAGTATGTGAATCCGCTACTTTATATGTATCTTCTGGCCGCCGGTACTGTTTCTGGATTAGCACCATATATGCTTGGCAAGCACGGTGTTATAGCTATGAAAAAAGAGCTGAAGATGAATTTATTTCCGATTATTGGGTCGGCAATCTTGGCCTTCTTTGCATATGCAGCAGTACTAAGCGCTCTCGAGGTTTCCAATGTGAGCTACGTTTCACCATCTCGAGAAGTTGGTATAGTTTTCAGCGTATTGCTTGGTGCATTGATCCTTAAGGAGCCGGTTACGAGAGGCAGGGTTGGCGGATCAGCGGCTATATTGCTTGGTGTATTTCTAATAGCCCTTGGATAGGTTAAGCCTGTATGATGGCACCAAGAAAGATGCGATAATTTGTCCTCAATAGCATATTACCTGATATTACTATGTGCTTCTTGAGCCCATCGCTTTCGAGGAAATTTCTGACCTATGAATCGCTCTATAATTTTCCATTGCTTGACGTCATCAGGCATTAAAAAGGTAACGGATTGCCCGTGGCGACCCATCCGACCGGTACGACCTGTGCGATGAGTAAATAGTTGAGGCGAGTCAGGTATGTCGAAGTTAACGACCTGGTCTATTCCCTTGATATCAAGTCCGCGTGCGGCAACATTGGTAGCTACTAAAACAGGCAATTTACCGGAACGGAATTTATTCATCACACGTTCTCGTGCATTTTGACTAAGATTACCTTGAATTGCTTCAGCTTGATATCCACTATGAGCAAGCTGGTCTGCAAGCTTCTTAACGCCGTGTTTTGTACGCCCAAATACCAGTGTTGGACCAGGTTGCTCAGATATCAGTGTTTTTAAGGCCTGGAGTTTATCGAACTTGTTAATCTCATAGATTACATGTTCGATATCGGGAGATGCGTGCATGTCAGCATCTACCGCGACCGTCTTTGGATTTTTGAGGTGTTTTTTGGCTGTCTTTGCAACCCAATTAGGCAACGTTGCAGAAAAAAGTACAGTCTGTCGGTCATCGGGTGTAGCTGATATGATTTTCTCAACGTCTTGGGCCATACCCATATCGAACATTTCATCAGCCTCGTCAACAACAAGAACCTTGAGATTATTGGGTATTAAGTTTCCTTGTCGGATGTGATCTAGCATACGCCCCGGCGTCCCTATAACTATCTGGATACCACTATGTAGCAGTTTCTTTTCAGGGAGCAGCGAGTGACCTCCATAGACAAGGCCTACTTTGAGGGAGCGGCGATTGGCTAGCGGTTTCACTACGTTGGCTATTTGTATAGCTAGCTCTCGAGTAGGAGCTAGGATGATTGCTTGAACAGACCTGACACTTGGGTCAGCTTGTTCTATTATCGGTATCGTGAAGGCCAAAGTTTTTCCTGAGCCGGTCCTAGCCTGTCCGATAACGTCATACCCTTCTTGTAAAAGCGGTATCGTTGACGCTTGAATTGGCGAGGGGTCAGTAATGCCCATAGTGGCAATAGCCGCCCTCGTAGTAGGCATCAGGTCGATTGATGAAAAAATATTCCTATATGCTTCTTCTTTTTCCTCGTTGTCCACTCTTTTTAATAGCAAACCATTATTTTTACGAGATGTAAAACAATCCGAACAATATAGGTCTTTGCCAGGGATTGGCACGAATGGTACAACTGCTTGCCCTCCACAAGAGGTACAGTCTGCTTTGTAGGTGTACGTACGTGACTTGTTGTGTTGTGAACGCCGTGACGTTCTAAATTTTGTTGCTTGCATGAATGCGCGCGCTCCTAGTGTATTAATTTGCGGAACATGAGGGTCAGCGCGATGCAGTCAGTGGGGATGGTAAAAAGTAGCGAACAATGCCAATCTCTGCCGAAACCCAGCCCTTATCGTTGGGCTGCCTAAAGTGTACCGTTTCTTTTATTCTACCAGAAACAGGCGTGTTTTTCAATGTAGCCGTAGTCTAAGCTATGCCTAAAAGAGTGGTTTTCTGCCAGAGAAACCGGTGTCAATCTCGTGCCAGAACTGTATATCGGATTCCCCTAAAATCCAGCACAAGTACACTTCCCTATCTTCCCAAAGCGTCGGGAAATCGACAAGGCCTCTTTCTAAGTCCCTCAGTATTATTCCTGAGTCGTTTATTTCCTCTGCAAGCATTCTTAATCTATCAACCATAGCGTCAATTTTTTTTTGGCCACCTTTCGAATCTATATCAGTTGCGCCGTGGCCATTACTGCTTGCCTTTATTAAATCGGTATTGAGTTCTAGACTGATCTGTTCAATTTCTTTGGTTAATGAAGCGATGGTTTCAAGCTGAGTTTTGAGCCATGGGATTTTCCGGTTGGCTTCATCTAATGTGAAATAGTAGTGCTTATCCAAAAAACACCTCCGACCTTCATAAATCCCTCAATTCGCCAGTTAGCACTTAGTAGCTATGAATTCTATTTCATTACCATCCGGATCATCCAGATACATACCCTTCAAAGGCAGAAAAGGATGCTCCCCGAAACGCAATTCATAACCTAAGCTTTCCAATCTTTCACGCTCACTTTCGAAATCTTCCGTTGCCACCTCTATTCCGAAATGATGCATGGGCCTTTGGGTTCGTTCATCAGGAAATGCATCTGTTCCTTCCGGCAATGGGATTAGTACGAGCTGTTGGGGTATGGTATCTGGCTGTTCCCCGATCAGGAGGAATACTGCTCCCCGGATGTCTGGTGATGACATAACCGTTAGGCCTATGACATCACGATAAAAGTTTACAGATTTATCCATGTCATGAACTAAAATTACAACCTCAGTCAGACCGCGGATTTTTCCCATTTATAGCCTCCTTTTTCTAGAACAAACCCTAAACTGCAAGTGGTCCTTACGCCGCAAGTCTCTTAATCCAATTAGCAAAGGCCGTAAGGTTCTGAGAAACTGCCTCTTTGGCAGCCTCATTAACAAGGTTCCCATTCTCGTCAAAGTTACTGAGCCCTCCGGACAAACCGACGTCACCAGATGGCATTGGAATAGCTCTTGGATAAACTATCACATCCCGAAGTTGACGACGTGCCAGTGCTCCTACGCTTGTAACGCCACCTGCCATCGACATAATAGATACGGGTTTATTCAGAAGCACATTGCCCGGCACTGTATTCCTCCTTGATGCCCAATCAATCAGGTTTTTTGTTACGGCAGGTATGCCCCAATTGTATTCAGGTGTAACAATTAATAGCCCATCAGCTGATTCAATAGATTCTTTGAATCTGATAACGGATTGAGGAGGGTCTTTGTCTTCTACATCTTGGTTAAACAATGGGATATTTTGAATATCCAATTCACTAATTACCAGTTCCTCAGCCGCGATAGATATCACAGACCTGAGAAGCAGTCGGTTTATAGATTCTTTCCTTAAGCTTCCGGCAAAAGCGACTATCCTGAGGGGATTAGTCATAAATAGGCCTCCTTTTTTATAACATCATATCCTTATTAGACACTATCGAGCCCCGGAGAGGCCCATAGAGGTATATCATCGGGCTTTATAGATCTCAACTCACGTCTCAGATCCTTGCAATCTGGAAGGACACGGCTAAATGAGCGCCAGAACTCCCCCGAATGATTCAAGTGTTCAAGATGAGTGAGTTCATGGTGAAGCACGTACTCGACAAGGTATTTGGGAAGAAATAGCAGGTTTCTATTCAGATTAATGTTGCGTTTCTTAGAGCAGCTTCCCCAAAGGCTCACCTGATTCTTAACATATATTTTTTTGTATTTTAGGCTTCTATTCTCAGCCAAGGAAGCAACCCATGGTATTAACGAGGCCCTGGCTTTTTGTTGAAACCACTTTTGCAAATTCCGGGCTGCATAAAAAACATCTTTTGGGTTCAATCCAACGGTCAGGGCGTAGTCTCCGCTGACTAGCAACCCGTTGCGACCCTTATCAGTATTTTCGAAGGTCACTGACCAGGTTTCGCCCAATGCTTTAAGGTCGATCTGGGCTGGATTCAGCTGACTCCTTCCATCTCGGACCCGTCTTTCAGCTTGTTGGATCCACGGAATTCGTTTTTGTGTCATCTCTAGCACCCATGGTGCCTTAGCAGCATGTGGAATGACTATTTCGACCCCTTTTATCACTGATGATTTGAAGATCAGTCGCTTTGCCCGTGAGCTCAGCCTAATTGTTACCCAGTCGCGATGAATGTCATGTCTCAATAAGAGATTATTAATTCCATCCAGATCTGATGTTTGCAAATAGTCATCTCCTGAATTAAAGGTATGATATTACTAACTAGAGGACAATATCGGTCTCATATAAGTCGTAATGAGAATGAGTCATTCCTAAATCCTTATAAGTTTCCTGGGCAATGGTGTTAGTGCGCTCAACGTACAATCTGATTCCGCATATATCTTTTCGGGATTTAGCAACATTTACTACGTATTCATACATTGATCGATAAACACCCTTGCGTCGCCAGTTAGCGTCTACAAACACACTTTGTATCCACCAAAAAGTTGCGTTCCGCCAGTCACTCCATTCGTAAGTTATAAGCAAACTTCCAACCACAACGCTGCCCATTTCTGCAACTATATAGAAGCCCTTCTGGGTCGAATCGAAAATCGCAGTGATTCCGTCTCTGAGCAGAGCCTCGTCCAAGACTTTACCTTCAGTTTCAAGGGCCATGCCCTCTTGGAATCTAACTATACTCTCGGTATCTTCGAGGGTGGCTTCTCTGATGGTTATTTTGGTGTCATTCATCCTATTACTTTCTCCATAATCCCATTTCCCGCATTATAAATCACCTATTTGGATAATAGTCTTTAGTCCACTCAATTCTGCTTAGCTAACAAATTGATGTAAAATTGGTAATCTATCTTAGTGGGAGTTGGGATGTGCGTAAATCAGAAGATATAGAGCAACGGGTTAGGACGACTCTGGAAAGTATGAATGTGGAGTACGAATGGATCGAAGTTGACCCAGACTTCGCAGACACTGCAGCATTCTGTGAAAAGTATGGCTTCCCAATGGATCACTCTGGCAACACTATAATTGTTGCTTCTAAGAGAGGGGAAAAGAAATACTCCGCCTGCATAGTGCTCGGCACTGACAGGTTGGACGTGAATAAGAAAGTCAGAAGTCTTATGGAGGTTTCACGGCTTTCATTTGCCAATGCTGATGAGACTATGGATTTGACTGGGATGATGATTGGAGGGGTAACTCCTTTCAGCCTGCCTGATGATCTCCCCTTATATATCGACGCTACGATAATGGACCTTGAATATGTAATTCTGGGGGCAGGAAGCAGATCTGCGAAGCTTAAGGTTCCTCCATCATCATTGCTTAAGATTTCCGCCGCAAGTGTAATCGAAGGTCTTTCGATCGCTACGTAAACAAACTGGCTCGGTGAACATTTATCTGTAGTCTCTAAGAGGTAACCTTTAATTTAGACGAGGTCTTTGAATGGAGAGTTGGATCCCCATAACAGTTGCAGCAGCTGCGGCCCAAACGAGCAGAAATGCAATTCAGCGCCATATGAAGGGGCCGCTCGGAGATTATGGTGCATCTGCTATAAGGTTTATATATGCGGTGCCGTTTTTGTGGATTTGGTTGCTAGTTCTGTCCTCGTTTTCAGATCAACATTTGCCGAAACCGGAGCCGGAATTTGTGATCTGGGCGACCATCGGTGGAGTTACCCAAATCCTATTTACGGTTTTATTGATCAAGTTATTCAGTTATAAGAATTTCTTAGTGGGAGTCGCGTTCTCAAAACTTGAAGTCCTTTTAGTTGCGCTAATGGAAGCGGCCTTTTTATCAGTGGCTATAAGTGCGCAGTTCGGTATAGCTATCTTTATAGGGAGCGTATCCGTTATTCTACTTTCGTTGAGAACCAATACGTTCTCATGGAAAGAACTTCGACTGAGTCTTCAGTCGATGTCGACGATAATCGGACTATTAGCAGCGATGGCTTTGTCGACAAGCGTAGTCTCATTCAGAGCGGCTTTAAACAGTTTCCCCGAGTCTGATTTTCTGATTCGAGCTAGTGTAACTGCGGCTATCGTGATAGTAGTCCAGGCCCTGGGCTTGTTGGGAGCCCTTTACGTCTTCAGGCGTTCAGAGCTGAAGGCTGCTTTGGTGTTATGGCGACCCGGGATTGCGGCGGGATTTTTCGGATCAATATCGACACCAGCCTGGTTTTCGGCATTTGCCCTGCATAGTGCAGCTCCTGTTTTGGCAGTCGGACAAGTTGAATTGCTGTTTGCCTTGGTATTCACGGTGTTTGTATTCCATCAAAGGCTTACTAAGATCGAAGCGTTTGGTGTTTTGTTGCTGCTCAGTTCAATACTACTTGTGATATTCAATTGATCATATTCGATGAGTAACTGCAGTAATCCGATGCGCTTTAGCTGTAAAATAGTCTTTGTATGAGACGTTTATTTCGTTGGAGAGTCATAAGTTTAGCAGTGTTCGTGTTGCTATTTACTTTCTATGTTGGTGTATCCACTTTCGTTGTAAGGGCTGTAGCTATAATCGACCGGTCGGAACCCGAATACCGGCCGGAAGAATACAAGCTTCCTGCGAAGGACGTGGAATTCCCTAGTAGAAATGATGGATTAAACCTAAAGGGTTGGCATATATCGTCGCCTGATAAAGAACACACGGTCATTTTTGTTCATGGCTTTGGTGGCAATCGTGGATCGGCCCACGCTTTAGACATCGGCTCCGGTCTTTGGCAGAACGGCTTTAATGTTCTGTTCTTTGACCTAAGTGCGAGTGGAACATCTGAAGGCGAGATGGCGTCCGGAGGATATTTCGAACAGGATGACCTGCTAGGTGCGGTCGATTTCGTACTTAATACCGGAATCCGGCCTGGCAATATAGGAGTAGTGGGTTTCTCAATGGGGGGAGCCACAGCCATACTTGGTGCTTCTAAAGAACCTGGCATACAGGCGATAGTCTCCGATAGCACTTATGCAAATATATTGGATCTAATTGCACAGGAGGTAGCACTTGCTACTCCTATACCAGAATGGATTGTCCCTGTGTTTCAGCCTGGAATAATAGTAATTGCAGACCTGTTATACGGTATAAAGCTAAAGGAAGTAGTTCCAGAGAGAGCAGTATCCAGCATCGACTACCCCATATTCCTAATACATGGAACAGGTGATACGCGAGTACCTTTCGAACAAAGCATACGTGTGCATGGGGCTGCAGCATCCGGGAGTACTTTCTGGAAGGTTGATGGAGTGAGACACGCAAGGGCCTTCGAGGAATACCCCAGCAAGTATATTGAGGACACAATACGGTATTTCAGAACCCGTTTTGGACTTCCATCCGGGGAAATTGTTGGAGAATACCTGCAGCCTATTAAGATCATATCTATTGATGGCGACATTACATATCGGATGATAGGCGACGGTAGCAAATAGTGGTTTCCTTTTTCACGGCTACATTGCTCATGGAGTATCCAGAAATTACGCGAGGTATGTGAATGGAGCTTTGGATACCGATAACATTCGCAGCTACTGCGGCCCAAACTAGTCGAACAGCAATTCAGCGGCATATGAAGGGGCCGCTAGGAGATTATGGTGCATCGGCAATAAGATTCATATATGCGGTCCCTTTTTCGTGGGCTTGGCTGTTAATACTTTTCGCATTTTCAAATCAAGATTTCCCAAAACCCGCAATTGAATTCATTTTCTGGGCCACCGTAGGTGGTGTTATGCAAATACTATTTACGGTTTTATTGATCAAGTTATTCAGCTACAAAAATTTCTTGGTGGGAGTCGCGTTCTCAAAATTTGAAGTGCTCCTTGCTGCAATAATGGAAGCGGTCTTTTTATCTGCGGCTATCACTGCCCAGTTTGGTATCGCTATAGTTCTGGGAATCGTAGCTGTGTTCCTCCTTTCCCTCAGGAACAGTACGTTTTCATGGCAAGAACTTCGACTGAGCCTGCAGTCGATGTCGACGATAATCGGGCTATTAGCAGCGACATCTCTCGCAACCAGCGTAATCTCATTCAGAATGGCGATAAATAGCTTTGACGAATCTGATTTTCTAGTAC
The DNA here is from genome assembly GCA_964493125.1 of uncultured Dehalococcoidia bacterium. Lineage (GTDB taxonomy): Bacteria > Chloroflexota > Dehalococcoidia > Lucifugimonadales > QGNO01 > QGNO01. The sequence goes on from CAZBMS010000023.1 coordinate 10,886, forward strand.
GTGCCAGTGTCACGGCGGCCATAGTGATCGTAGGCCAGGCCCTTGGCTTGGTAGGATACCTTTATTTCTTCCGGCTCTCGGAGCTTAAAGCCGCTTTTGTGCTATGGAGACCCGGGATTGCAGCGGGACTGTTCGGATCAATAGCTACAATAACGTGGTTTATAGCATTTGCCCTGCATCGTGCAGCCCCAGTAAGAGCGATTGGACAATCTGAATTGCTGTTTGCTTTGGTGTTCACAGTGCTTGTATTCCGCCAAAGGATTACTAAGATTGAGCTATTCGGTGTTTTGTTACTTCTGGGCTCGATATTTCTCGTGATATTTAGTTGAGGGCCTATCTGTATTCGTAGTTACTGGAGGACGCAAGCTAAAGAGATTCAAAGAGAACACCTCGATTTTATGAATTTGTGCCACCCGTTAATGTCACGAATTATAGAAATAGAGTTAAAATACAGATACTTATATTAAGGAGAGCTCTTATGAAAGCCATTAGTTATTCATGCATGAAATGTTCCGGCACAGACTACAAAGTAGAAAAAATTCGAACCACTGGATCTGGCCTGTCAAGATTCTTGGATCTACAGAACAAGAAGTTTGCGGCAGTGGCATGCACTAGTTGCGGGTTTGTCGAGCTATATCGAGAAGGAAGTGGCATGGCGGGTAGTATCGTTGATTTATTGACTGGGTAACAGAAAAAGTTAATAGACTCAAACACTTTTTATGAAATGAACTGACCTCTCTACTTCCGAAAATCCCAGTTTTGCATGTACAGTGAGGCCGATTTCATTTCCGATCACAGCATCACTCCCGATTTGAGAAATGCCGTTATCTTTGCACCAATTTTCTGCTTCACTAAATAACTTAGTGGCTATACCCTGCCTACGAAGAGACGGAGTTACATATATTCCTTCAAGATACCCTACGGACGAGCCAAAGTTTGACCCGGGTACATAATCAATTCGGATGTCCATTTCTAAAAAACCCTGGAGACGGCCCTTGATATTCCATCCTAAAACGAGCGCCTTTTCCGGATTAAGTGAAGATTTGGTAAGTAATCCATCAACCTCGTTGCGATTCTTATTGTCAGTCATTGCACCATAGAGTCTGACCCTTAGGGCCATCCATTCTTCGATATGTGATGTATCCAATCGAATTATATTTTTTGAATTGCTCATACTACTCTGATTTCACTACTACAATTAGGGAAGCTACATAGCGAATCATAGAGCACTAGCGTGTTCGGTAAAGAATGCTGTCGCTGCGTCGATAGTGCGCTGTACATCATCCTCAGTATGGGCTGCGTAAAGGAAAGCTCTAGCAGGCCTTGATGGCTGAATGAATATGCCGTTATTGAGCATGTACCTCGCGTATGCTGCTCCTTTCTCTGCGCCACCAGATTCGTTTTGGAAAACTACATCCCTGTAGTTTGAGGGAGGCGTACGGTCAAAGAATATCCCCCATGTCGATCCGTAACCGTAGCAAACCGCGTTAACTCCCAACTTCCGAATGGCTTGGTTTATGCCGTCCCGGAGGAGATCTCCTAATTTGTAAAGACGATCGTAGAAACCGTCACGGCCCAATATTTCTATGGTCTTCAAGCTTGCTGCTGAGGACAAGGGGTTTCCGTTATGAGTCCCGGAAAAGAATGCAGGGCCATCCGGGGATAGGGTCGAGATGTACTTCTCTTTCCCGGTGACTGCAGAGATGACGTATCCGTTGGCCATAGACTTGCCGTAGACAGCCATGTCTGCTTTGATACCCCATTTACTCTGCAAACCACCTAAGTCGTGCCTAAATCCGGTGATAATCTCGTCGAGGACCAGTGGTATATCGCATGAGTTACAGAGATCTTGAAGACCTTCAAGGAACCCTGGCTTTGGCAGAATGGCGTGACCTTGTATGATCGGCTCCACGATAACACAAGCGATGTCACTTTTATCACGTTCTAGCCGCTCGCTTGCAGTGTCTAGATCGTTGTATGGGAGCACAATTGTGTTCTGGAGAATAGATGGTAGTACACCAGCCGTATCGGCGACAGCGTTCGGTCTAGAACTTGGTCCTGCGGCGGTTAAGTCTGGATTTGTGCTTATAGCCAGTCCATCTGACCAGCCGTGGTAGCCTCCTTCGAACTTGACCACTTTACTCCGACCGGTATAGGTGCGGGCCATCCGCACCGCGTATTGCAGAGTGTCGGTTCCAGCGTTACAAAATGCTGTTTGCTCTGCACAGGGTATGATTTCACGCAGTTTTTTGGTTAAATCCACTTCGATGGTGTGAGGATGGGCAACTTGCACACCTACGTTGCGGATGGTTTGAATGACCGCCTCGTCCAGTTCGTCATATGAGTGGCCTAGGATAATGGGGCCGGCGCCGGCGTTGTAGTCTATGTACTCGTTGCCGTCCAAGTCCCACAAACGGTTCCCCTTAGCTCGCTCGATGTAGAACAAATCTTGTTTCCAGCCCTTGGCATCTGGAGCTCCTTGCGGGGAGTAGTTGCGGGCTTCATCAAAGTAGGCCTTAGATTTGGAAAGGTCCAGTTTGAGTTCGACGTTTATCAATTAGGTATCCTTCTCCGGCTATTCTTTGTTATATGTTTTATGTTGCGCCTGATGTAATTAATGTCCGAGTCTTTGTTTAGCACGACGATGGTACGTACACCGAGATACACTGTCAATCAGGTGTATACGTCGCCTTAATTCATGAACTTCATCGGGTTTATTATGAGGCGTCAGCCAGCGTTAGTACTTCCATTGGATTTCCCACCATCATTTTGTCAATCTGAGGATCGCTGACTCCCTTGGTGCGTAAATAAGGTAAGAATTTTTCTAGTATGAAAGAGTATCCCGTGCCACCGTAAGCTTTAAGCTGGGTTTTCCAGCAAACGTCCTGTGCTAACAGGATCTTGTCTTCATATCCGGCTTCTATAAGGCGAGGTATGGCCTCTGCTACAAGTACGTCGTTAGCCGCTGGATATAAACTTAGAATATCCAGGTCGTGATTGTTAGGATATCGGGCTACTGGCGCGGCCACGCGACCGAGGATATCGAACTGTACGTAGGCGCCGAGCTCGAGTACTTCTAGCAGAAGTGGAATATCCCCCGCCCACCAGTCACTATGCCCGAACACCACTCTGGATAATTCTGCGCCCTCTTCTTTTACGATGGCGGCCACCTCTAGCTTTTCTCTGTCCGTCCCACCCTTGTGGAATGATATAGCTGCTCCTGTTGCACGACTGGCTCGGGCAGATGCCTTGATGCTTTTGATTTCATTTGGCTTGAGCGGATTGCCTTCGATTCCTACCTCGCCGATTATGCCTGAGCATATTCCAGTCCCATCAACCCCTACTGTTATGTCTCGGATTATTTCCTCCGTCAGATCTTCTACCGTCCTTTGGTCCATATTCGAGGGGTGATAGGCTGTCCGATACCAACCTGACCCCATAACAATGTTCAGTCCGGTTGCGTTGGCGATCCTTCTCAATGCCAATGGATCCCTTCCCAGGCCTATACTGCTAACTTCGACTACTGTACTTCCGCCTTCATTCTTAAAGTGGTTCAATTCTTTGGCAGCAACGCTTTCATCAGTTAGCATGAAATTATCTTTTATAAGTTTTCCTTCACGCGCGGAGTGAAGATTCTCAAGCGTAAGTTTTTGTTGCCAAAGGTCTAAATCAGCAACAGGTGCATTAAATTCTGGCACCGGATCATGCGAAATATCCAGGATTATATGTTCGTGCATTATTGTCACGCCTAGTTCTTCCGGATTCACTAGGCCGTTTACGGTCAACACGTTGCCCGCAAGGGATTTTTGCTTATTTGGGCTCATTTTGTGGTTGTTGATTTGTCCCGTCGTCATCGTCCTGGGACATTGGATAGGGAGCAGTATCGGTCACATCGATTTCTGCTCCAGCTTGTTTAAGGCTGAAGTCTCCCGATGGAAGCATTTCATAAATGGGAATCGCGGGGTCTTCAGGAGTACCGCTTAGAGGTTTACCTTGAAGGTGTACGATGGCGTCTTCAGGGAGCAGGCGGAAATTCCGGACTGCTTTTCGTAGGGACGACCTATCGTTTAACCCCATTCTTTGAAGCGCAGGATTCATTATCTGGTTTATTACATCTTTAGGATTGCCTAGTCCAGCGGCAAGGACACACCTAACGAACTCATCGCCATTGGGTAACTGAACTATCGGCATCCTATACTGGGCAGATACCTTTAGAAGTGCATCAAGGGCTTGATCCGGGAAATATTTCATGTAGATTCTTGTGATATTTGTAAAATTAGCTTCGTGAGCACCCTCGTCCGTTTCCGGGTACCTTATGGCGCCAGCGATTGCTGGATGGATGTGTTTGCCGTTAGAGTCCGTTGGGCTACCATATTCTTTCCAAAGTATGCGTCTAACGTTGGTGTAATTCCAGCGAGTTTGCCGTTCTTGGAATATGGCATAAGCAGCAGCTAATAGCGGAGTTTCCTCGTACCCGGTTTGATTTTCAAAAGTCCAATGTTCCTCTCTGCAATCATCCAGATATTTATCTATAAATTGCTGTGTATATAGACCAGAGTCTATTAGAGAGTGGCGAAAGGTTTGTCCGTGTCTTCTTTCTTCCCAGCCCCATTGTAGATATAAGGAACTTGTGGCCAAATTATCACCGGCTGCGTTGATGCCAGCGAAGACATAGTCATCAACGAAAGACTCCACTCCAAGGAATCCTAATAGTATCTCTTTGGTGTTCTCTGAAACCATATGGCCATATTTAGCCATTTCATTACGTTCCGGTAGCCTGTCCGCGAACCACATCCGGGCTTTCACTGCATGTGCGAAATAGGTTTCGTAATTTTCCTTGACTTCTTTCTGGACTGCTGCTTGCTTTCCTTCAAAAGTAAACGGTCCGGGTATTATATTTACCAATTTAAAATTTCACCTTCGAATGATTCAGGATATTTTAGTCCAGATTTTCGGTATTATAAACCTTTATGGATGCCAAAATTTATGAGTGTTCAGTTTTCTAGAGATATTGACTTCAAGGTACATCTTCGGGTGATACACCCACCTCATTCATTCGCCTTTGAACTTCCGCGTAAACATCTAGTGACATAGGACCTCTTTGCATAGCCGCAACGTTCTCCCAAAGGTGATCAGGATTCGTTGTGCCCACTATATTCGTGTCAGAATTAGGGTGGGTCAAGGTGTATCTGAGTATGAAGGATGTTCTACTTTCCCCCTCGTCGCGCAGGTCGTCTAGACACGCTTCATCGTACTTATCCCAATGGTTCGTCATCTCGCCTGTCCCTACACCAGGTTCACCCAGAGCCACTCCACCTCGAATAACAATACCGACCCCCGCATTCGCTGCTTTCGTTATCCATCCCTCGTGATCACGCTCCAGTGCAGAGTACGGAATCTGGAAAACGTCGAAGACGCCCCAGTCCAAGTATGTTGCCAGATCTGGAAGAGTCGTTGAGATGCCTATCCAGCGTATTTTGCCTTGGTCACGCATCTCCACCAAAGCTTCGACAAGCTCCTCACGGACCGTATCTTCCACAGGGGGATTGTGGGGCTGCATTACATCGATGCAGTCAGTTTTAAGGCGCTTGAGACTTTGGTGGAGACCTTCGAAGACTTTTTTCTTGGTCCAAATATGCTCGTGATTTCCATCAGAGCCTACTTTTAAGTCGGTACAACCGCACTTAGTTGCTAGGTAGAATTCAGACTTCCGGTTTGAGATATACCTCCCGATCAACTCTTCACTATTTCCGTAGCAGCCTGCGGTGTCTATATAGTTGATTCCGGCATCAAGAACCGTGTTCAGGATCCTCTCTCGTTGAGGATCTTCCATGGGTTTACGATGCGCTGCTCCGTAGCCAAGGCGGGTCACCTTGAGGTTGGTCCGACCGAGCATGGTGGTTGGCAGGGGTATCATTGAAACCTCCTTTATAAGTCAGGGCTGTGATATGGGAATTTGGTAGCTATTACAGTCTAATACTTCCTAGTTGAAGTAACTGTCACTCGGTCACTTATTACAATGACTCTTTGAAACGAGTTAAATCTTGGCCATGACCTTGGTAATGTTTCCATGTTTCCGCCTTGATGGAATCTCCGGTAAAGGTCCCCTCAGTGAACACATGTTCCTCACAGGTTTCAAGAAATCTCACAAGTGCTTGATGGGTATCCCTGAAATGAGCCCAAATTAAATCCGGGGCCAAATTCCGTCTCTCAGCAACCTGACTTTCGTTAAGATCATCAATCACATCTCCTGACAGGCCATCCCACTCGGGCTTTTCTCCGGTTGCCTCGAATTTTTCTACAAGTAGCTTTACTTCGTTGTCCCAAGCTGCAACGTGAAGGAGAGATTCATGGACGTTCCAGTGCCCTACTGCACCTGGCAGGACACGACTTTCTTCAGGGAAATCCTCAGCTAAAATTGCGAAGGCATTCCATTCGTACTCGATTGCTTCTATAACATCTTGCTTTGTCATACATATCACTCCTCTTCATGCTTTACAGCAAATATTGTAGCAAAAGCCTTCCTGGTTCCGTGCTTTGGGTATAATGCTTTTATGGCGTCTCCTACCTGGCGATACATTCTCCATGCCGACCTCGATGCTTTCTATGCTTCTGTAGAGCAAATGGACAATCCGCAGTACAGGGGCAAACCTCTGGTAGTTGGGGGATCGCCGGAGCACAGAGGTGTAGTCGCCGCTGCCTCTTACGAGGCACGGAAGCATAACATCCGTTCTGCTATGCCAATGCGGACCGCGATCAGCATGTACCCACAGCTTGTGCGAGTATCCCCACGGTTCGATCGTTACCGGGAGATTTCACGCCAGATCTTTGATATTTTTCTGGAATTGACACCTCTCGTAGAGCCGCTTTCATTAGACGAAGCCTTTCTAGATATTAGTATGGAGTCCTCTTGGGAGAGTGTAAGTAACATAGCCGGAGGCCTTAAGATAAAGGTTAAAGAACAGACTGGTCTAGTGATAAGTATTGGAGGAGGACCGTCCAAAACTGTGGCGAAGGTCTCCTCGCAACTGTCTAAGCCGAACGGCCTTCTCCTGATAAAACCAGGGGAAGAGGAAGCCTTCCTGGCTCCCCTAGAAGTTGGTATTTTGTCTGGGGTTGGACCCAAAACTGCCGAGGTTCTCCACCGCCAAGCCATCAACACACTTGGTGACTTAAGCGCCTGCTCGAATTCGTGGTTGCGCCAAGCCTTCGGTAAACGCGGCACAGAACTCAAAGAACGGGCCAAGGGATTAGACGACAGCCAGGTTGTACCTCACCGAGAGACCAAGTCGGTAAGTGCAGAGGTAACCATGCCCCGAGATGTGGGAGACGAGGCGGAGATTGTGGAAAGGATCGGGCAATTGGCTTTGGCTGTAGCCTCAAGACTTCAACGTAGTAAGTTAGCAGGAAAGACTATCACTATTAAACTGCGCCTAGCGGATTTCACAACGATAACTCGCCAGAGGACTCTGCCCATTCCAACATCAGACGCGGAGGTCATTACTTTAGTGGCGTGCAATTTGTTGCACCAGGAGCTAAAGCCTGAACAGAGGTTTCGTCTAGTAGGGGTGGGAGTTGCCAGGTTTCAGGAAATCCGGCAGTTACCCCTTTTCCCCCTACTTTAAACGCCTAATATGTTTTCTTCCCCATCTCGCATATCAGGTCGAATTCTTTTGCAGTAACAGGTTGTATAGAAAGTCTCATTCCTTTTCGAATTAACAACATGTCCGAGAGTTCAGGAGTATTTCTGATTGTGACCAGTGTGACGGGTTCTGCAAATTTTTCGTCTGCTTTGATGTCTACCATGTACCAAATCGGATTATCTGGAGTGCTTTTTGGATCTGGGTGCTCTGATTCAGGGTCCCAAGCCGTATTGTCTGGGTATCCTGATCGTACAACAGTAGCAGTTCCTATGACTGCTGGCGGCTTTACATTTGAATGATAAAAAAGAACGCGGTCGCCAGGTTTAATATCATCTCGGAGAAAATTGCGGGCTTGGAAATTACGAACTCCGTCCCATTCTGCTACGCCATCATTTACGAGATCATCGTATGAATAGGCACCAGGCTCCGATTTAAATAACCATCTTTTTGTTTTCATCAGTTCTGTTCCCTGCTGTACTGCCTTTATTATAAACCTTCAGGCGCATCACGCGTTATACTGTTGTATTACGTAACACACAGAAACAAAAGAGGTATTTATGGCCAAAGGACAAGATTCACAAAAGGCGGTTAAAAAGAAAGCTGCAAAAACTCTAAAAGAAAAACGTGTTGCAAACAAAAGTAAGAAAGCAGCAGGGTAACCGGAATTAATTTTTAGGATAACTTCGTATCAGATGAAGTAACCGCTGCCGGGAGCATCCCAGTAATGTTGGAACCGCTGCATGGATGACAAGGCAAAAATACAATATATAATGCCGCTTGCATACCCGATATCATACTAGCTGCTGGAGGATGTTTAATGGCGACCCAGACCTTTGAAGAAGCCGTAGCTGAATACCTGGAACGGTCAAAAGCTCTTATAGAAGAAGAGGCGGAAGAGGGATTGCCTCCAGACCTCCCTTCTCCATTCGATCAATCCGGACCACCCTACGTAGCTGCGATTTCTTTAGACTCAAATAACATCCGCAAATATGCTCTCAGTATCATGGATGACAATCCTTTGTTCATAGATCCTAGTTATGGCAAACATACTAAGTACGGTAGCCAACTTGCCCCTCCTCCTATACTTGCACTTGTCCGTTATCCCTCAGTACACGGTGCAATCCGATCCGGCGGATACCCGGTGGCCAACTTCTTCTCAGGTGCGGCATGGGAGTACTTCGATGTAATTAGAATGGGATCACGGTTCAACTCCTCCAAAGTCACCAAGGACATCTTTGAGAAGCCGGGGTCCCGCGGCAATCTTATATTCCTCATCTCTGACGTGCGGTACTGGGATTTCCACGGGGACCTAATCGCCAAGTCTTACGGGACTCAGATATCCCTGCCGGTACCCGAAATGGGAACCTCCAGAGTTATGAACGTGGAGTCCCTAGGCCAGAAGATGCTGTATGAGCGGAAGCAGACCAATTACACTCAGGAGCAGATTGAAGAAGCTGTCGCATCTATTGAAAGCCGTAAACACCGTGGGGCTGAGACTCTTTATTGGGAAGATGTGGAGGTAGGCGACAAGCTGGGGCCAGTGGTGCTGCCCCCATTCACCCTTCAGGACCAGGTGTCTGTCCATTCCGTCAGATTCGGCCTTAACCCAGGAGACGACTACGGCGTTGATCAGCACGCCTTTGAGAACCTGTTCAAGCGCATGCGCAATGACCCCGAAGGCGGTACCCGGACTAACCCCATTACCCGATGGCCCTGGTGTGGTGAAACCGAGCACGAGGACGCCATAATGGCGGCCTACCGTCAGCAACCCGGCCCCTTTGATGCCGGTGTCCTTAGAGTCCAGATGCCCCACCAGCTCATGACCAACTGGATGGGAGACGATGGATTTCTAAGGCGGTTCTATATGGCTATACGTAAGCCAGTCTACTACTCTGACATCACAAGCTATACGGGTGAGGTAGTGAAGAAGTTCAAGGAAATCCAGGAAGGTGATGATAAGCCAGGTGGTGCGCCGGGAAAGAATCAATACTACGCTGTTGGCATTAGGATTGCCGGAACGAATCAGGCAGGTGAGATCCAGTCACCTGGCACCGCTACCGTTTATCTGCCCTCTAGGGAAGGTGGTCCCGTGGAGCTCCCAATACCACACCCTGCCAGCCCACCCTTTGTTCCCTACCAGACATACTACAAAGAGTGGTACTAGGTATCTTCTAGGAGCAGGCTGGATGAAGAACCGAGTAACTATAGTTACATTGATTGCGATATCAGTACTCGTATTATTCGGCGAAAGAATTGCTCGCATCATTAGCTAGCAATAAATTAGGGTCGGTTTGAGAATAAAGGTTATACGTTAATTACCACGACAATCACCAAGTGGGAAGTTGCTTAAACTTGCATTAAGGAGTGCAAGCTGTAACCTTCGAGAAGATCTCTTCCATTTAAATCCATAAGCTCAATCAATACGATCATTGCAGCTACCCGGGCTCCAGAGGTTTCTATGAGCTTGGCTGTGGCGGACATAGTCCCTCCGGTTGCGAGCAAATCGTCCAATATAACAACATTCTGACCTTTCGTGACGGCGTCTTGGTGGATCTCTACCGTATCGTTGCCATATTCCAGCTCATAAGTGACCTTGTTAGTAAGGAATGGTAGCTTGCCTTCCTTGCGTACAGGAATCAGTGGTTTACTTAGCTTATAAGCTAAGGCTCCGCCTAGCAGGAACCCACGGGCGTCTATCCCAGCGATTGCATCAACGTCAACAGTAGAGCAGTATTCAGCAATCCTATCAACAACTTCTCTAAATGCATCAGGATCCTTAAGTAGCGGCGTGATATCTTTAAATTGGATCCCAGGCTTGGGGAAATCGGGTATGTTACGTATATAGTCTCTAAGTTCCATTAGCGTTCAACCTCCTCATTATAAACAGCGAGGTGGGTTATTTTATTCCTGTTACGGTTCCATATTACTAGTAATACTCTTTAGCCAGATAAAGCTGAGATGTAATGCCCATAGAGAGTCCGTAAAGAAGACGTCAAAAAGTCTTCTTTCAGCAGATAACAAATCACATTTTTGCTAGAAGGAATTATTTCAGTTTCCGGAGGAGTGATGCTTTCTGGAACAGACTTGTCAAAGACAACTGAAATTGTGGCCCAGCCGTTTTCTTTACTCAGTGCACCGTATTTATTCTGCAGTTTATTTACCCTGCTTTCCAGATAAACATCATTTTTCAGCAAGAATCGGTTCCCATCAACACGAATCATTTCTGGGACCAATTTGCATGCATCCGTTTCGACTTCAAATTCAATTAGGCTCATTTCATCACGATGCGCAAGTGCGACCTGAGTGCTATCTTCGGCACCAGCCCCGTGAAAAATAGTAGTACCCGGGGCATTGCTGAAAGTGTTGCGGGCAACAATCGTGGTTTGAGTTTGCCATGCTGCTTTGATTGCTCTCGGATGTATCACTTTACTGCCTTCGTTGGCCATACTGAGGATCTGTGATGCACTGACTGCATCCATAAAAGCCGCCTCAGGAATTTGACGAGGATCACAATTTGCGATTCCATCAACATCCGAATATATTTCTACCTTTTCTGCTTCCAAGGCAGAGGCCAAAGCAACGGCGCTTGTGTCGCTGCCGCCACGTCCCAGCGTACGCACATATCCTTCAGTGGTTGCTCCCTGAAAGCCTGCCACTACCACAATTTTTCCTGCGTTTAATACGCTTCTGATTCGAGACGGATTGATTTCCAAGATTTCAGCGTTTCCTGGATTGTCATCTGTTAATATTCCTGCCAGACTGCCCGTGAAAGATTGTGCCGGCAATCCTTTTTGGCTGAGCAAGTGGGAAAAATATGCGGAACTCAGGATTTCTCCAATACTCATCGCTGAATCCAATTCTGCTGGATTTACCGGTTCCCCAAGATCCGTCAGCAGAGAAATCAAAGTATCGGTTGCATAAGGCTCCCCTTTTCGTCCCATTGCGGAAACCACCACAACTACCTGCTTGCCTGAATCCGCCTGTCTGCGGATATGTTTAATTGCGCGGGCTCGTGATTCTTCACTGCGGAGGCTGGTTCCGCCAAACTTCATCACGATGATTGAATCGCCAGAGCCGTTATTTCTCTTCATATTTAATCGAATTATTTATTAAATCTACGGAACCCTCACCAAATTTCTTTTTACAAGTTCCTCTGCAATTTGGACTGTATTCAGTGCAGCTCCTTTACGCAGATTGTCGGAAACACACCACATGTTCAGTGCATTATCTGTAGAAAAATCCCGGCGGATTCGCCCAACAAAAACCGCGTTTTTTCCTGAAGCATTGATTGCCAGTGGATAAACATTATTTCCTGGATCGTCTTCAAGTTCTATTCCTGGAGATGCTTCCATCAGTGTTTTGATATCTTCTACATCAAAGGCTTTTTCAGTTTCAATGTTCAGGCTTTCACTGTGACTGTTAACAACAGGCACTCTGACAGTAGTCGCAGTCATTTTGATTTTTGGATCTAGGATTTTCGCAGTTTCCAGAATCAATTTCATTTCTTCTTTGCTGTATCCGTTTTCCAGAAATACATCAATGTGTGGCAAAACATTGAAAGCAATCTGATGCGGATAAACTTCTGCCTGCATTTCCTTTCCATTTGCAAAGGCATGAGTCTGGTTCTGCAGTTCCTCAACGGCAGCCTGTCCTGAACCGCTGACAGCTTGGTAAGTACTAACGATCACACGTTTGATTTTGTATCTGTCGTGAATCGGCTTGAGCGTTACGAGCATTTGAATTGTAGAACAATTTGGGTTTGCAATTATTCCGCAATGATTTTCCAGAGCATCCGCATTGACCTCCGGAATAACCAGAGGATGTTCCGGTGACATTCTGAAAGCAGTAGAATTGTCGATTACCACGCAGCCCCTTTTAACTGCTTCAGGAGACAATTCAAGCGATGCATCTGCACCTGCACTCATAATCGCGATATCAACGCCGGAAAAAGCATCTGCGTTTGATTCCGAGACAGTGGCTTCTTTACCACGCCATTTGACTTTTGTCCCAGCGTTTTGTGCAATATCGAGCAGAACTAGGTTCTCGATTGGCAGATCACTTGTTTCCAATATACTAAGCACTTCGGTCCCTACATTCCCCAGGGCGCCAACTACTGCAAAAGTATATTGCTTCAT
>CAZBMS010000024.1:0-17830 GCA_964493125.1 uncultured Dehalococcoidia bacterium
TGTCTCTACAGAGACGAGCCGTTCGCCCGCGTTACCACTCTATTTCCCTGAACAAACCAGGGCACTCTAGTAGGTGTATTACACCTTTGCCTATGTTAACGGTTGGCACTTCCGTCCCATTTTACTCTCCTAACTGTTTCTTAGGATTTCTTCGGGAGGCTCGGGAGTGATATTCAGAAGGGCGCCCGCTGCCTGATTCCACCTTTTCAGGCTCTCTATTAGTGGCCTTCCCGACCTACTCTTCTCCGTCTTAGCCGCTCTTTCGAGCGTAGCATAGGTATGCCTAGTGGTCAAGGTAGTTGAACCAATACGTTTGTGAAGAGTTGCGTGACAACTTTGTAGAGTTTCATTTGCTCATATAAAATGATGCCTCATAATAGGATCGAGAAATTTTTGTTTAAACTGAAAACGACCATTATTAAAATCTATGGAGAGATTAAGCTATGAAAGTTCCCACTATGACCGACCTTCTTAAAGCCCAGGAGTTGGTATCAAAGTATCTCCCTCGTACACCTTTGCACTTCTACAAGAGACTGAGCACTTTGTTAGGATGCCACGTTTATCTGAAGCATGAAAACCACCATGCTTTAGGAGCTTTCAAAGTAAGGGGCGGTATAAACATTATGTCTAATCTAACTGAAGCTGAGAGAAGTCGAGGTGTAGTGACCGCTTCTACTGGAAACCATGCCCAATCTATTGCTTATGCTGGTGCCCTGTTTGGTGTTGAAACGGTTGTTGTAATGCCTGAGGATAGCAATCCTACGAAAGTAAAATCGGTGGAGGCGCTAGGTGGAAAATTAGTTTTTTACGGGGACGTATTTGACGAAGCTAAGCTACACGCTGAAAACCTAGAGAAAGAATACGGATATCGGTACATACATTCCGCTAATGAATCAAATCTTATATCAGGTGTAGGCACGTATGCTATTGAAATATTAGAGGATCTGCCCGAGGTGGATTACATCTTTGTTCCTTTGGGAGGAGGGAGTGGTGCTGCAGGAACCTGTATTGCGGCGAAAGGTCTAAAGCCTGATGTAAGGGTGGTTGCGGTCCAATCAGAAAAAGCACCAGCAGCTTACCTATCTTGGAAGGGGAAAAGTGTAGTCACCTCGGGGAATGCTACCTTTGCTGAAGGGTTGGCAACTGGTTCCGGTTTCGAATTGACACAGCAAATCTTGTGGGAACTTTTGGACGATTTCGTATTAGTTAGTGATGAAGATATAAAAGAAGCCATAGTTACACTTATTGACTGTGCTCATACGATTGCTGAGGGTGCTGGTGCGGCAGCTCTTGCTGGTGCTGTTAGGATCAAGGATCAAATACGTGACAAGAATGTCGTAATTGTCATAAGCGGCGGCAATTTATCGTTGCCTCAGCTTAAAGATATATCCGAAACAATCATATAGGATTAGAAATATAAGACCCCTTGCGCTAAAGACTGGATATGATGTTTTCTATGTCTTGCCTATGGTCTCTGTAATGCTGTGGGACAAGACAAGCTATCCAATTCCAAGTGTAGGAGTCAGTGTTAAACACATGTTCAGGCAAAGTTTCTAAATATGAGATAAGTGATAAATGTGTCTCCTGAAAATGGGTCCATGCCTCCCGCGCGTCCATGTTCCTCCTCGCTTCCAGAAGTCTATCATTTATGTTTGCCGCACCAACCTGTTCTCTTCTGATCCCGGACGCGATATATGCCCGTAATATTTTTATTACTTCTTCGTCCCACCCGGCGACGTGTTTAAGCGTGTCAGTAGTGCTCCAGAGATTTTCTATTGTAGGAATATCGAAGGTGTAATTAGGTATAGTTTTGACGGTTTCCCTTAGTTGAGCCCACTCCTGTTTTATTGACTTTAGGACATCTAATTTCCCCATGATATCGTTATGTGAACCTTTCTCTTATTTATATGCGACTACCCTAACAAAATAATCATATTCGAGTATACTTGCTTGACCTTAATTTGAGACAAATAATAGTGGTTAAAGATAGGAAAACTTCACATCAGGCTGGAGAACAATTTGGAAGGCAAGCGGCACACTATGCTGTCAGCACGGGGGTTCATGCTCATAGTGAAGGACTGGATGTCTTACAGACCTTTGCGTCGTCACGTGCTTATAAAGTTGGGGTTGATATAGCGACCGGGGCTGGGTTTACTGCTTTTGCGATGACTCAGTATACGGATCATATTATTGCCACTGATATCGCTCCTGAGATGTTAGCTCAGGCTGAGAAGTTGAGTAGAGATCGTAAGTTAAATAATATCGAATTTGCTTTTGTAGAGGCAGAGCAAATGCCCTTTAGCGACAAATCACTTGACATGGTTAGTTGCAGACAAGCGGCCCACCATTTTTACGATTTGCCAAAGGCATTGATGGAAGTAAGCCGTGTGCTAAAAGCTGGTGGAGATTTTCTTTTGAGCGATAGTTGTGCGCCTGAACCGACCAAAATTGGTGACTGGATGAATGATATGCAGCTGAGACGAGATTTCACTCATGTGAAAGATAGGAAAGTTACTGAATGGTACTCGTTGCTAAGGGATGTTAACTTGAATGTGGTTGATTGCAAAATGACCAGAGTAAATCTTCAGTTTAATGATTGGATTAGTAGATCTGCGACTTCAGTAGACGAGATTGAGCCTTTAAGACAAGATTTTATGAAGGCTGATGAGCCTATACGCGAAGCTTTTGACATAATTGCAAAAGACGGCGACATTTTCTTTAATTGGCCTGTTATAGTTCTTAGAGCTACGAAGCAACAGTTCAATTAGGAAGCTCTTTACACACCAAGGGTTTCTGTAAGTGAGCTAATGTTAGCTTCCGGACATCTTGGAGATATTGAACAGCTCGGCGCTATGATAATTGGATTTATCCCTGAATCCCTGATGACATTTTTGGTCTCTCTTTCGATTCCTGATGCGTCAAGGTTCAATAAATTTTCTCTACTAATGCCCCCCATAGGAATTTTTTTGCCCAAGAAACCTCTTGCTTCCTCAAGGCTTGAGTTGCCAGTTCCGTGACTATCCCAATTTATGGCGTGCACTGGGTAGTCTGTTAATTGACTTAGCATATTATTGTTTCTGCACACGTGAAGTACGTTAAACCAAGCATCGCTTGCAGCTTCAAGTATCTTAAGGTCGTAAGGTCGACCGAAATTATTGTACAAATCATTAGTTAATCGATCAGTTGTACCCCATGCTGTAGTAGGAAAGAAAATACCGGCCGCTCCAACATTGAGTATTTCACTTACGTAGTTGCAAAATGTTTCCGTGATCACGCTTAATGCCGAGTGAACTCTGTCCTCAGCCAGTTGTAAATGGGACAAAAATGTTTCCTCTGAACCAACCAATTGCCCTGCTATCGAAATAGGATTAAACACTGTCATAATGAAAGGTACTTCATTTTTTAGCCCTTTACTGATTCTGTTCAAGGCATCGATGTGCTTTCCGAGATTTCCTTTAGTTGGACTAAGTGTTTCAAGATAATCCCATTGTTCTACGGATTTTATTGGAGCTTTCGCAGGAGTAGGACCTTCATTGGGGTCACTAGGATATTCAAAAGTAACTCCCCAGTCTTCGACATGGTATTGGGCACGAGGGTTTACTTTCATGAAATCCCAGCCATAGTGAGCTTGAAAACCCAGCATGCTATCTACCAAACCTTGAGTGGTAACTTCTTCTTGATAAAAATGGCGCCATAAGCTTACAGGTGGCCTATCAACTGGCTCACCGTTTAGTGTTGCCTTTACCCTTTCTACTTTTGTGTACTTCATTTGATCCTCTCGCTGTTTTAATCTGTTTTTCCTGTGCCAACTGTTCAGCTCTTCGAAAAGAAATGCTTTGAAGTAGCCGTGCAAACATGCCAGTTACACGCATTTTTCTTTTGTTGCGCCGTTTTTCCTCACGCTTTTCCGATTTTGTACTAGGATGTTCTGTGTCCATTGCGGGATAGTAAGCTAGTATGCTACACAAGTGCAAATTTATAAAACAGAGTAATATATGTTCAGGTGTGACCTATTCTCGAGAGTGACTATTTGGAAACGCATAAGTTAATTAAAGAACTTGAAGGCATTGTCGGTAGATCATCGGTGATCCATCATCCAGATGACCTTCTAGTATTTGCATATGACGGACTTGTTGATACGGGGACTCCTCAGGCAGTAGTTTTTCCTACTGCTACAGAGCAAGTTTCCCAAGTGCTAGCCTTAGCTAATACCAGAAATATTCCAGTGATTCCAAGAGGTGCTGGAACGGGTCTTTCTGGTGGAGCTATTGCTCACTCTGGCGGTATAGAGTTGTCGTTAACAAGAATGTCATCGATTCTTGAAATAGACCCAGCAAACAGGACCGCTTTGGTAGAACCAGGAGTGGTTAACTTGGATCTGTCTACGGCTGCCTCGATCCATGGGTTGTACTTTGCTCCTGACCCCTCAAGTCAACGCGCTTGTACAATCGGAGGGAATGTGGCCGAAAATTCTGGTGGTCCGCATTGCCTAAAGTACGGAGTTACTACAAACCACGTGCTTGCCCTAGAGGTTGTCTTGGAAGATGGATCAATTTTGTGGGTCGGTGATGCATATAGAGGTAGACCTGGATACGATTTAGTAGGCGCACTTGTTGGATCTGAGGGCATGTTGGGAGTCTTTACTAAGGCTATCGTTTCATTATTGCCTTCACCAGAATCAGTAAGGACTTTGCTGGCCGTATTTTCAGATATAGATTTAGCGAGTAATGCTGTATCTAAGGTGATAGCGAGCGGCTTAATCCCAACGGCTATGGAAATGATGGATTCATTAACTATAAGGGCTGTGGAAAAAGCAATGAACTTTGGCTATCCGAATAATGCTGGAGCGATATTATTGATTGAAATTGATGGGCTTGAAGTTGAAGTTGTTAATGCAATGGAGCAGGTTATTGAGATGTGTTATGAGTCTGGTGCCACAGATGTG
The DNA here is from genome assembly GCA_964493125.1 of uncultured Dehalococcoidia bacterium. GTDB lineage: Bacteria > Chloroflexota > Dehalococcoidia > Lucifugimonadales > QGNO01 > QGNO01. The sequence goes on from CAZBMS010000024.1 coordinate 4,946, forward strand.
AAGCATGCTTCTGAAGCAAAGGATCGCGAAAGGCTTTGGGCCGGTCGGAAAGGAGCTTTGGGTGCACTAGGTGCATTGGCTCCGAATTATTACCTTGTTGATGGTGTGGTTCCAAGATCCAAGCTAACTGAAGTCCTGCAAAAGGTAGGTGAAATTGGTGAAAAATATGGATTGCCTATAGCTAATGTTCTTCATGCCGGAGATGGAAACTTGCACCCATTAATTATTTTCGATGAGCGACAAGAAGGTAAAAAAGAACAAGCAATGGAAGCGGGGGGTAAGATAGTGGAGGTTTGCGTAAATGCGGGAGGTACACTTACTGGGGAACATGGAGTTGGGCTGGAGAAGAAGGATTTTATGCCCCTAGTATTTAACGATGAAGATTTAGCTTCGATGATGAAATTGAAAGATACGTTTGCGCCGGGAGGTTTATTGAATCCTGGGAAAATGTTCCCAGATGGATCGTCCTGTGCTGATTTTGCGCAGATAAACTTAATGGGGTCAGCTAGTCTTGGATTCTGGATCTAATGTATTCCCGAAATGAAATTCAGAACGGACTATCTAAATTAATGAAGAATAGTAGGGTTGTACCTAATTCTGAGTTGCATACTTTTCAAGTCGATGGATGTGTTCCGAACGCAGTAGTAATGCCGGTATCTGAAAATGAGCTATCTGACATTTTAGCCGAAGCGTATCGAAAAGTTTGGGCTGTCGTTCCGTGGGGTTCTGGGTCTTCTATGAAACTTGGAAATCTTTCGCCTCAAGTTGATTTAGTTGTGGGTACTACTGGAATAGAGAATCCAATCGATTATTCTCCAAGTGATTTGACAGTAACTGTCGGGGCAGGGACGAAGTTTAGTGAATTACAGTCAAAACTAGCTAAGGGTGGGCATTGGCTTCCTATTGACCCTCCGCTTGGATCTGTGAGGACCCTGGGGGGTATATTGGCAACAAATCTTGTTGGTCCGTTAAGTTTTGGATATGGCACCGTACGTGATTATTTGCTGGGTTTGCGAGTTGCAGAATCTGACGGCACTGTTACAAAAAGTGGAGGGAGAGTTGTTAAGAACGTCACTGGTTTTGATTTGACAAAGTTACACATAGGAGCGCTGGGTACTTTGGGTGTCATTTTAGAAGCAAATCTTAAAGTGATCCCTTTGCCTAAATGTGATAAGACGTTATCCGTTAATTTTGACGGCTGGGAAGCGGGCATTGAGGCTTTTGCCCTTCAATCTCTGTCAACTTATAGTGGCCAGGCGGCTGAGTTGATTATTGCTCCTGATGGTGGGACTAAAGGTTATATTAGGTTTTTGGGCTCAGATTCATCCGTGGAAGTACGTGTAGACCATGCGTTTAAATTACTGACTCCTCTAGCTAATAATTCACCAAATATTGTTGCTGAAGAACAGGCTGCGAATATTTGGTATGAGATCGAGAATTTTGGTTGGAGTAACTATTCAGAAAATGGGGACGATGTGATTATGAAGTTTGGTTGTTCCCCTTCGAATATAGATTTAGTTATAAAAGGTATATTCGATTATTGCATCGAAAATCGGCACTCTGTTGAAATGATAGTGGGTCCTGCAAGAGGTGTCATTAAATGTAAACTGATTGGTGTCGCTTCTGTGCTGGCCGAGGCAGTTACCAAGTTTCGAAAAATAACTTCAGAGTTTGGGGGATATGCCGTAGTAGAATTGGCACCAACAAACTCGAAAAAAAATATAGACGTATGGGGAGACCCCGGAATCGGCCTACCGTTGATGCGACGCCTGAAAGAAAAATTAGACCCGAACGGCATTCTTAATGTTGGTCGTTATGTGGAAGGACTTTAGTATGCAGTCTCCCATTTTCTCCGATAAATTGATTAAGAACACAACATATGACGAAGACTTATATAAGTGCGTTCATTGTGGGTTGTGTCTCAGCTCCTGCCCTACATATTTAGTGACCGGCTTAGAAACTGAGTCACCCCGAGGTCGAATTGCTTTAATGAAAGCGATTCATGAAGATAGGGCAGTATTGAGTCCCCAGATTATCCCTCATATGGAACTCTGCCTTCAGTGTCGTGCTTGTGAAGCTGTATGTCCCTCAGGGGTTCCTTTCGGAAGGTTAATGGAGACAACCAGAGAACAGATTTACGTTCAAAAGAAAGAACCTCTGCTACGTAGATTGATATTGAATGTCGTTTTTCATTACGTATTACCTTACCCCCGGAGGCTCTACTTTATTGGAGGCTTTTTGCGGATTTTTCAGCGACTTCGGATGATTCAGATAATGCGTAAAATCCCAGGCAAAATTGGTCAACTTCATACTCAACTACCAGGTTTGAGCGGTAATTTCTTTAAACCTAGCAGACAAAGCTTTAAACCTAAAGGCAAGCCTAAATTTAGAGTTGGGCTTTTGTCTGGATGTGTGATGCCAATGACACATGCTTCAACCATGGAAGCAACTATCCGAGTATTGGTGAGGAACAAATGCGAAGTTGTTGTTCCTGAAGCTCAGGTTTGTTGTGGAGCGCTGAATCTTCATGGTGGAGATAAGGAGCAGGCAAAAGAAATGGCCAGACGTAATCTCAGAGTTTTCTATGAGGCCAATATAGATGCCATTATAGTGACATCTGCTGGATGCGGCTCAACCATGAAGGAATACCACGATTTGTTAAAGGGCGATAGTGATTATTCAGATATTGCGAAAGTAATGAGTGAGAAAGTTAAGGATATTTCCGAATTTCTAGTAGAGCTGCCTTTGGACCCTCCTAAAGGTAATTTGGGGATAAGTGTTACATATCAGGATCCTTGTCATTTAGTTCACGCACAACGTATAACGGATGCCCCTAGGGAATTACTGCGCTCGATACCCGGCGTGAATCTGATCGAAATGAATTCAGCGGGTACGTGTTGTGGGGCTGCTGGATTGTACAGCACTCTACAATCAAAGATGTCATTGGCCCTCCAGCGTAAGAAAGTAGAATCTGTGATACAAGCTAATTGTGAGATTATGGCTACTGGAAATCCAGGATGTGCGATACAGTTGAAAAATGGCTTAGATTCTGTTCGCAGCGGAGTTCAAGTCAAACATGTCGTAGACTTACTTGATCAGTCATATAACGCGTAAGATTCCGTGGCGCGGAGGCGGATGATCTCAATATAGTTTAGGTTTTATTCATTTACTTGTGTGGCTTTGTCTAATAACCTAGAGCAATAGAATATGAGCCTAGTTAATTTTAAAAGAAACAGGAGGAAACAATGGCAGATCTTTCAATGTTCGATCTTACGGATAGAGTAGCTATAGTTACGGGCGGAGGGCATGGTATATCCAAAGCTGTTGCGCTTGGATTTGCTCAGGCAGGAGCGCACGTTGCTGTCATTGACAAGGTCCCAGAAAGGGCTGAGGGGACTTCAGCTGCTATAGAGGATTTGGGTCGTAAATCTATCTTTGATACTGCACATATTGGATACGAAGATAAAGCTAAAGGTTTCGTTCAAAGAGTTTTGGACGAACTTGGAAGAGTGGACATCCTGTTTAATGGTGCAGGGGGGATGCGTACTGCTGATGGTCTTTACTATGAGAAAGGTATTGAAGAACTCACTGAAGAAGACCTCGATGAGGTTATCAGAAATAATATTAAGTCCTGTTTCTTTATGTGCAAGGCAGTTGGCGGACATATGCTGGAGAGGGGCAGCGGAAGTGTAATTAATGTTGCTTCTGTTAGTGGGTATGAGCCATCTCCCAAGCGAACGCCATATGGGATCAGCAAGGCTGGTATCACTAACTTCACCAAAAGTTTGGCTGCCGAATGGGGTCCTCAAGGAGTTCGTGTTAATGAAATATGGCCTTTGGCGGTGACCAGGCCACAGGAATCAAGATATACTGATCAGGAGAATGTAAAAAGGCTGACAGATCGTATAGCGATGGGAAGATTAGGTACGCCAGAAGATCACGTTGGTGCCGCCATTTTCTTGGCTTCAGACGCTAGTTATTGGGTATGCGGTGCTTCAATAAGGGTAGATGGAGGACGTCGGTAAGGTTCATAGCCTTGAGCAGTTATTGTAAAAGTGGGGCTTTGATTACCAAGGCCCCACCTCAATCTAATGGGGTGATCTAGGAAGAGTAAAAAGCCTCTGCTGCTGAAACGCCGGCTCCGGGAGTCACTTTTGCTCCCTGTTCATTTAGTACTGCTTCTAGCGCGGAAAGTGCGGATACCACTGCCTCTTTATTGGAATTTTCACCCATTAAGCCTATTCTCCAAATCTTACCTACTACTGGTCCGAGGCCTCCACCTATTTCTATATTATGTTCCGTGAGAAGAGATCGTCTTACCTTAGCATCGTCTATTCCGTCAGGGATTCTTACTGTATTTAGAGTAGGTAACCTAGAGTCTTCTTGAGCAAACATCTCCATGCCCATTGCTTCTATTCCTTTTCTGAGTGCTGCTGAGTTGTATTCATGTCTCGAAAACCTATTCTCTAGACCTTCCTCTAAAACAACCCTAAGCCCTTCTCGTAGTCCATATACCATGGAGATTGGTGCCGTATGGTGGTAGGCTCTATTTTCCGACCAGTAGTTCTTAAGTAGAGAGGTGTCAAGGTACCAACTCTGCACAGGTGTCTTGCGGTTGAAAATAACCTTTTCTGCGCGATGCCCAAATGTAACTGGAGAGAGACCAGGCGGGCAACCCAAGCATTTTTGTGTTCCGCTGTAGGATACGTCGGCATCCCAATCATCCATTGCTACGTCAACGCCACCTAGAGAAGTTACAGTATCAATTATTACCAATGCATCATGCTCATGTGACAGAGTTGTTATTTCTTTAGCTGGGCTACGGACGCCGGTAGACGTTTCTGCATGTACCATAGCGACCGCTTTAACACGTTTGTGTTTTTTCAGTTCTTCGTTTAGTTGATCAGGGTCGAGTGGAAGACCCCACTCAGCATTAACTCGAGCCACAGTTGCGCCAGCTCGCTCTCCAATTTCCGCAATCCGATTACCGAAGTAGCCATTTATTCCTACGACCATGGTGTCACCAGGCTCAATGACGTTTACTATCGCGGTTTCCATGCCTGCAGAACCTGTTCCAGAAATTGGTATCGTTATCTCATTCTTGGTTTTGAATACTACCCTCAACATATCCCTTACATCGTCCATGATGTCGAGGAAGGCTGGATCAAGGTGGCCCAGAAGTGGTGCTGACATAGCTTGGAGAACGCGAGGATTGACATTACTTGGTCCTGGGCCAAGTAGTAGTCTTTTAGGTGGGTTAAACTCTTCTAGATACTTTGCCATGCGAAATCCTTCGTAGATTTATAAATTTGCTAAATAATTTAGTCCCTAAAATGGACAGCGACGACATTATATCATTCGGTTCAATGGGTTACTTTTTATTTTGGCTGTTACAAGTTAAACTCACTGAAAATTGTTGGAACAGGAATGATGCTTGATATGAAAGCTGCCCCTTTTGGTTCGTGGAAATCTCCCATTACTACAGATTTGATAGTCGGTGGTGGTTCTAGTTTTACCGGATTGGCCATAGACGGAGATGATATTTATTGGATAGAGATGCGCCCTTCTGAAGGTGGGCGTAATGTTATAGTTCGTCGCGCCTCTGATGGTTCAGTAAATGATGTCACTCCTGCTGGTTACAACGCTAGAAATTCGGTTCATGAATATGGTGGTGGTGCGATGATGGTGAATTCTGGATCCATATTATTTTCTAATTTCGATGATCAGAGACTCTATATGCAAAACCTCGGGGAAGCCCCCCGTCCTTTAACCCCTGGCTCAAATCTACGGTTTGCCGACGGAGTTATTGACCCTGATAGGCGTTTGGTTTTCTGTATCCGTGAAGATCACTCGGGTGACGAGGAGGCCATTAATACATTGGTGAAAATCGACATTGAAAACGGCGGCGCTGGTGAAGTCATAGTTGCCGGAAATGATTTTTATGCGGCGCCAAGGCTAAGTCCAGACGGCAATAAATTGGCCTGGATCACATGGAACCATCCCTATATGCCTTGGCATGGTACTGAGTTGTGGATTGCAAATGTCAAAACGGATGGGGAGTTGGATCAAATGCGGCATATTGCAGGCGGGGTGGGCGAGTCTATCCTTAGGCCTAAGTGGTCGCCAGACAATCATTTGTATTTTGTTTCTGACAAAACGGGATGGAGTAATTTGTATCGTTGGCGGAATGGGGTTGTTGATGAGCTATGGAGCAAGGAAGCTGAATTTGCGGGTTCGTCGATGTCCTTGGTGGATTGTGAGTACGGTTTCGAATCAGCGAGAAAAATCATTTGTGCATATAACACACGTGGTATTTGGCAGATGGCTAGGTTGGACACGGAATCTTTGGAGGCAGAGAACCTAGAAGTGCCTTTCCCTGACGTAGCAAGATTAGGCCTGCATGTGAATTCGAGAAAGGCGGTATTTTGTGCTGGTTCACCCATTCAGGGTTTATCAATAGCACAATTGGATTTGAGTTCAGGATCTGTTTCTATACTTAGTGAATCGAAAAATAAAACAATATCCAAAGAATACCTATCTATACCTGAAGCGATAGAATTCCCCACAGATAATAATCTAACAGCTCATGCATTTTACTATCCTCCCAAGAACCCAGATTTTCATGGGATGCCTAAAGAGAATCCACCTTTATTGGTTATAAGTCACGGAGGGCCTACTGGAGCAACTTCGTCTACGCTAAGGTTGGAGATCCAATACTGGACTAGCAGAGGTATAGCCGTAGTAGATGTAAATTACGGAGGCAGTATTGGCTACGGCAGATCATATAGGGAGCGCTTGGACGGTCAGTGGGGCGTGGTGGATGTGAATGATTGTGTTAATGCGACTAAGTATTTAATTGAGCGTGGTGATGTAGACAGAGATAGGTTAATGATACGTGGTGGGAGTGCCGGAGGCTACACCACTTTGGCTGCTTTGGCGTTTACTGACGTTTTTAACGCAGGAGCCAGTTATTACGGGCTGAGTGAGCTAGAGACATTTGTATACGACACTCATAAGTTTGAGTCCCGGTACCTGGAGAGTTTAATAGGGCCTTATCCGAAATCCAAGGATTTATATTATCGTAGGTCTCCAATCAATTATGTTGACAATCTTTCTTGCCCTCTAATTCTTTTTCAGGGCTTAGAAGACAAGGTGGTGCCCCCCAATCAGGCTGAACTCATGCTAGAGGCATTGCGTGTAAAGGGACTGCCAGTCGCCTATGTGCCTTTTGAAGGGGAACAACACGGGTTCCGAAAAGCTGAAAACATTAAGCGATCTTTGGATGCGGAACTTTATTTTTATTCCCAAGTTTTTGGATTTGAGATAGCAGACGAAGTGGAGCCAGTAAATATAGAGAACCTTGGAAGGGGTTAAGGATTAGGTTATTAGGTGTTCTGGCTCTAACCTAATCGCCAATTCTTTTGTGGAGTTTGCTAAGCATCCCTCTTCAATTTCGAACTTTTCTTTGAAAGCCTCGATAATTGCCCTTTCGACATCTTCATAATGGATGGTTCCTATTTCGTCTTCAATACTGCCCGCAGTTTCTTTTTTCCATCGAAAACCTAAATGTTCATACACTGGTACAAGGACATTTCGTACACGGTCCGAGCCTTTTATTACTAAAACTCCCCCTATGTGAGAGGCGCGCGGAATCAATCGCTGGCCAACACCCATTAGTTTTTTTAAACCTCTAGCGTTTACGCTACAACTACCCGGGCAATACTCGCCAGGTATCTCGCCAACGCGTGCGTCAACTCCGAGGCTTAGGAGTGAATTCGCTATTAAGGTAGATATTTCCTCAAAGCGTTCTCTGATGGACTTTCGAGGCTCTTGATCTGGGATGGTCCATGCGAATGCCATAGTGTTTTCGTGGAAAACAGCTGCTCTGCCTCCTACGAGGCGCTGGATTGCGCCAAAATCTTGGTTCTGGGCTGATTCGATAGCCTGATAGTAGCCTGCCGATTTACTATCCTGTCTGCTGAATGCAACCACCGAAGCTGTTCTGTGTAGCCTTAATGTCTCTGGTTCAATGCCGGAAGCGACGTTGTGAAGTAGAGCACGACTTATGGCCGTGTCCAATGCTGGTCGGTGAGCGAATGATTCTCTTGAAAATCGGATAGTTCTTTTCCCCATTTACTATTTCTTACCCTTGAGGTCTAAACTTAGTTCCGTAATCTACGCATGGCACTATTACCCATTACTACAGAAACTATCTTTTATATTTTCGATTGTTCTATCAGACATCTGAACTGCGGCCCCCGTTAATACTGTTTCAGGGATCGCTTTAAGTAAGCCCCCTGATTTCATTTCGGACGCCCATTCAATCCATGTAGTTTCATTATCCACAATCAATTGTATTTCTGCAGAAATTTCGAAGTTACTGCCGATCGACTTTCCATGGATTTTCAATTCTATCAAATGAGGCTTTGGTGTAATAAAATTGAGGTCCATTTTTATGGTTCCACTGATGAAGGAAAAAGGAGCCCTTGCTTTAAGGACAAAATTTGAATCGTCCAGTCGTTGGTAACTTTCTATATCGGGTAGAAATCCAATAGCTGAGTCTGGTACCGATATAAGCGCCCAAAGCTTCTCTATTGGAACGTTTATTGAATATTTTTTCTCTACATGCATAATGGATAATCAAACTTTGAGTCTAATTTTGAATTAGCGTTGTACCTATAATATGTTATCAGAAGATCAGAATATTTTTGAAACTGTCAGCCGATTCTGCGACAAACTGCGTCCTTTGGAAGACATATTTTACCTTGAACACAAGTACAACGATCAGCTTATTCCTTTGGCTAAGGAGTTCAATATTTTGGGCTTGCCAGTCAAATACGAGTACGCTGGTTCGGAGTTAAACAACGTTCAATATGCCCAGGCGATAGAGAGGATATCTGCTGAGGGGAGTGGTATCAGGACATTTTTTTCTGGGCACTCTTCTCTAGGACAAAAAACCATACAACGTTATGGTACTGAGAATCAGAAGAAGAGATATCTGATTCCTTCTACAAAAGGGGATATTATATTCGCATTCGCTTTAACTGAACCAGAAGCCGGAAGTGAACCTTTATCTATGACTACTAACTATGTAGAAAATCGTAGTCACTATTTATTGAACGGAGTAAAACATCTTATTACAAACGCAGGTATAGCGGATGTAATAATAACTTTTGCCAAGGGACCTGATAATTGGGTTAGTGCATTCTTGATTGATACCAAAAATGAAGGGATTGAGAGAGAGGACCTAACTGCTAAAATGGGTATGCCAACTACGAATACTGGTATGTTTGAGTTGAACAACTACAAATTGTCAAAGGAGAACTTACTTGGTGGCAAAACCCAGGGTTGGGAGATAGCTAAGTATGCTCTTTTGAACGGAAGGCTTAGTGTTTCCGCTGGATGCGTAGGAATCATTGCGGACTGTTTGAATGAGTCTATCAGTTTTGCTAAGGGAAGATTCCAACATAAAAAGGAGATAGCCAAGCATCAGTTGATTCAAGAGCACCTATCTCTTATGAAAACGAGTCTTGAGTCTTCTAGGTTGATGACTTTTAGGGCCGCGGAGTTAGTAGATCAATTTGAACTAAAGGGTAGCGAAGAGTCTTTTATCCGTGCAGATAATGCTGTTTCAGAGGCGAAGTTTCATGCTTCAAATGCAGCTTGGGACGCAGCTGATCGGGCTGTGCAGATATTTGGCGGTAGGGGTTGGTCATTTCTATATAGGCCAGGAAGACATTTAGTAGACACTAGAGTTTGTCGCATTTATGAAGGGACTGATGAGATTATGAAGCTTAAAATCGCTTCTTCATTGCTGGGCAGAGGATTTGAAGCATATTCCTGACATATTCATTTTTTGAAATTGACTTTTTACCCCGTAGACTTACCGAGAGATTTTATTTAGGTGTGGCCAATGTTACGTATCCCTCTCTTTCAAGACCTTCGAATAATTCGAGAATATGGCGAGGGTGCAAGTCAAAATCAAACTCGGCGCTTATCGCATCAGAGATTTCATTGACGCTACGTTCTCCGTTAGTAAAATTCCAAACCTCGTCTCCAATTATCCGGAGCGAGTCATAACGGACCCTAGGATCTCTGACGTTCATTTCTTCAGACATACGGAGCAAAGCACTATAACTTGTCCCAGCAAGCCCTGGACCGTTTCGCCTTACTTTTCTAGTGGGTATCACTTTCCCAGCATCAAAGGCTTTAGTTGGAGTCACCTTAGGTAGCCACTTCAGGACCTCTGAGAGACGCTTATTAATTCTAGCTTGCAGCTTAACTACCAATACTTCTATATCTGAATTGCCGTTTAAGTTAGATTCATCAGAAAGAACTATTGCTGAGGCTACAGCCGCCTGATCCCGATTCGCAAAATGTTGAAGTCGTTTCTTTACGTATGCTGTCGTACCGTCGCTGTTCAATGCTACCCGGCTTAGTCTAAATTCGCTTCGTGCGGTAACTTCTTGCATGATTTTTATAGCATCTTGGGAACCGGCGTACGCCAGTTCTAGGACAGCTAAGGTTGTTGTAATTCCACATCTGGAAAATACTGCTGGATCTAGCATGTCGGCACTTAAGTGGTCAGTGTGGAAATTTAGATCAGGCCAAGACATGAGAAGTGGAGAGGGTTTCCCTAAAGAAGGGTAGTAACTGTTGTCACTCCAGGGAGTGTACGGTAGATTTGTAAAGTTTACGAAAGGAATCTCGTTATCGTTACTGAAGACCCAGCGAGTATCTTTTGGAGTTTCCTCTATAAGAGAAACAAAATAGTCGTTTATAAATGTGGGAACTGAATCTGGTGAGTGATAGAAAAGCAGTGCTGCTTTACTCTTGTGTTGGTCATGTCCCACACTGTCTAATGCAAATGAAACAATAGTATTATCGACATCCTTGGGATGCGAATCAACGTAGTGCTTTGTGCCGTGACCTTCAACATTTACCTGAAATCTAATTGTGCGCTTAGGACGAGGAATTGCGCCATCTGCTATCAAGCTGGTTATTACCCGGCCTATTTCTGCCATTAGCGCTGGTCCTGAGGCGCAATTAGCACCTGGCTTAGTTCCAGCGGTAGAGTGTGAGACTAAGTGAATAAATTCCTCTGATTTGTCGGTACCAGTAATGTCTGCAAAGAGATTCTGTGCCTCTCCCTTAAAGGTTTTAGCCTGTATATTTACCCAAACTTTCGCTGAGCCATGCCTTGTCATCGAAGCTAGCTGTTCTGCAGCAGGGTAGTTCACGACTATAGCCCAAATCTTGGGTGTTGCGGAGGGCATTCTGAGAAGTTGTACCGGCTCAGGTAGGGATTCACGTGTCCTAAATGGTGATGTGGGATAGAGGAGAGTGTCAGTGATTACCCCTACAGCTCCATATGCGGTAGCAAGATTTACTGCTTGCCCAAAACTTCCAGGTATAGTGGTAGTCCTGACAAGAACTGCCTTTCCTTCTATATCCTTGCCTTCGAAGTTCTCAGGATTATCCCCAGTTCCCACATCAACCACGTCTACTGTAATACCTCCATCTTCGGTAGATGGAGTCCACCAAGGTAGACAGGAAGGGGAGTTTTCATAAGAAACCAAGAGGGTTCCATTTTGATTTCCAATCCGCAATTCAGCTTTGAGTGGCTCCCAGGCCAGTGGCATGTTTTGGGTCAGAAATTTAGTTTCACCATCTAGGGGATACCGTTCTACCCAAACTTTATCCATATTGTTATCTCTAAATAGCTGCGCTACGTAGTCTGTTGCCAAGTGGTATCCTGATGATCCAGGAGATCGATAAAAATGCGTCATGTGTGTAGCTGATTCAAGAGCTGTGTCGCCGGACAGTTCTTCCTGTATTAAGTTAATCAATTTTTTACGATGCATTGTGGTTTCTCCTGATTAGCAGCATTAAATCGCCTTTATGTTTCGGTTAGGCAACCTGGAATTGTTTATTTGCGTAGGCGGTGGTATTTGTGTTGCCTGGTATGTATTTGGCTTTTCCTGATTTACTGACCACTTCGCCCTTTTCAATTACTACGTTCCCACGGACTATCGTGATGACTGGCATTCCTAGTAGCTCCATTCCCTTAAAAGTGGAGAAGTCGCTGTTGCCATGCTCTTCATCCACGGTGTGTTTTTTAGCCGGGTCCCATATGACTATATCGGCGTCTGATCCTGGTTTTATAGTTCCTTTTTGGGGATAGATGCCAAAGAGCTTCGCTGGATTTTCGCAAAACGACTGGACGAATCTGGTTAGTGTTATACGGCCGGTATTGATACCATGTGTCCAAACTAATGGCATCATAAATTCCAAGGTAGTTAACCCGGCTCCTATATCGAAAATGTTTTCTTGACCCAATATTGGCTCGTCGGCTTCTTGGTCCATAGTGCCGGTGAGTTTCAACGCCCGCGTATAGCCTGTATAGTCACTGCCTATCACACTCATCACCCCAGATGCTAAGCCTTTCCACATCGCCTCTTTGTCCTCTTCTTCTCTTAATGGGGGAGAGACTTTGAGGACGTACCCTTCTCTTAGGAAGTCTCGGTTAGTAAGGGAGAGGTAGTGTGGGCAGGTTTCGCCGTATATGGGAAGTCCTGCATCTTTGTATTGTTTTAGTATAGGTATCACTTCTTTTGCACTAAGGTGTACAGGATAAAGGGCGCAGTTGGCTAGGGTTGCCATGGTAGCAGCTCGATGCACTGCTTCAGCTTCTATGATGTTGGGTGCCGATGGAAGGTAATTTTCTATAGAGACCTTTCCTTCTGATCGGAACTTGTGTTCTAAGTATGCCTTGCAGACGCCATTTTCAGCATGAACCATTGCCATGCCCCCGTCACGCCCTGCGAGATCCATAACCTGCATAACCAATTCATCCGGTATTGCATGTATTGTGCCTCTAGATGC
>CAZBMS010000024.1:17930-23619 GCA_964493125.1 uncultured Dehalococcoidia bacterium
TTGTCAGCAAATATGGGATGTGCGTGGGAATCTAATCCACCCGGTAGTACGTAATTTCCTGAGGCATCAATTACACGTGCCGCGGGTCTATTTGAAAGGTCTTGTCCAAGTTCCTTTATCTTTCCATCAGAAACCAGAATATCAGCCCTCGTCACACCGTCTCCGGTAACGATCAAGCCTCCAGATATCAGTAAGTCGGAACCTTTTGCCATCATGTTTCTCCTTCTACTGAACCAGTTGAAGTAACCTATGTTGGTTCGGCAAACTTGTCAATACAAGATAAAAGGTATTTGTGTGGTGATATGAATTTTGGGCCATGCGATGATTTTGGTGGAGTTATTAGATATTATGGAGACAGTGTTATTAAAAATTATCAAGAGAACTCCTTTTTTCTATGGCTGGGTTATAGTTGCTGGAGCCTTTTTTGGGGCTTTTGCAAGTGGTGGTATCCAAGGTTTTACATTTAGCGTGTTTTTAAAACCAATGTCTGATGACTTGGGTTGGACTCGGTCAGCTCTGACAGCCGGGATTGCCATCAATACACTGATAGCTTCATTCATCGCGCCAGTTTTCGGATTTATTGTGGATAAATATGGTCCTCGCCCCATCATGGCCGCCGCCGCTTTGGTTGGAGGAGTGGCAGCTGGGTTACTTAGTAATGTGACTGAGCTTTGGCAGTTTTATGTAATATTCGCCGTAGCTGGGATATTTGGAGGCGCGGCACTAGGGGAAGTTGTCACTCAGTCTACGGTGGTCAAATGGTTTATACGACTCAGGGGAAGGGCTGTAGCAATTGGAAGCATGGGAGGTGCAGCTTCAGGAGCAGTTTTGGCACCAGTAATTACTTTTATGGTTGCTACATCTGGATGGAGGAGTGGCTGGGTTCTGATGGCGGTCATTTTCTTAGTGGTGCTATTACCGATTTCACTATTGATGGTTCGAAGTCCTGAAGATGTTGGACTTACTCCTGACGGGGACAGGAGTGAAGTGGATAATCAAAATCGACTTCACGATGAGGTGTCATGGAATTTGAAGGAGGCGTTGAGAGATAAAACTTTATGGTTTTTGACCGCGGCTCTTACCGTAGCCGGATTATGTGTATCTTCGGTGGTAGTGCATGAATTCAGCCTGATAACTGATAGAGGTTTCTCTTCAGCCACTGCAGCAGCAGTTCTTAGTACGCATGCTGTTATGGCATCTGCTGGGAGGCTTATCTGGGGATTTTTAGTGGAAAAAGTCAAAGTCCGATATGCGATGTCAAGTGTATTTCTGCTATGTGGTTTGTCGGTAATAATGTTGGTGACCGTTGAATATAGCGCTTTGTTATTTGTATTTGCAGTTATTTATGGTTTGAGCATAGGTGGATATTCTGTAACAACAGCAGTGGCATTCGCCAATTACTACGGTAGAGCGAACGTGGGCTCTATAAGAGGAGCAGTTAGTCCTTTAATAACAGGGTCCGTGGCCGTGGGCCCGGTTCTGATCGCCGCGGGTTATGATTTACAGGGTAACTACACAATGGGATTCTTCACTCTGACTTTGCTTTATTTGATTGCGAGTGGACTAACACTGTTGGCTACACCTCCCCAAAGGACTACAATCACAACTTCTGTCTAATAGTTGTTTTTGTTAAATGAATGTGGAAAACCCTAAACCTAAAGACCAATTGGATACAGAGTCTGGCGTAAGTCCAGTATTTTTAGTTACTTCTAATCTTAACTACCGACTTATGTGGGGAGTAGGATTCAGTGCGATACAAGCCCGGATGATGGCTGTTCTAGTTTCAGGTTATTTGGTACTTAAACTTACTGATTCAGTGTTTCTTACCCAGTTGGCAGGTGTGGCCTTCCTACTTCCGCAAGTGTTCATGGGGATTTTTACAGGGCTAATTGCAGATACATTTGACCGCCGTAAAGTAGTTCTAGTTGCTTTCATAATAGACTTCGTTATGTTCGGCTTTTTAGGCACACTCCTTTTTCTGGGTCTAGCTAACGAGATAATTGTGCTAGTTATCAGTTTTCTTGTAGGGATATCTTTTAATCTGGATATGGTAGCCCGCAGGACCATGGTTATCGACATTGTAGGGAAAGACCTACTAACCACTGCAGTCCCGCTAGACAATTTGAACATGACTATAGGGGGGCTATTGGGACCTGTTATAGCAGGCATCCTGCTCAAGGTTCTTAGCGAGGATCACTTTTACAATGTTGCATTCATTTACATGCTAATTGCATCGTCGTATTTGGTTGCGATATTTTTCCTCATTAGAATTAGACTTGAATGGCCGCAAATACGCAACTCTTTTGCCTTAAGACAGTCGTACAGATTTGTTGCGGAGGGTTTTCGCGAAGTAATAAGTAATCGGGCGATAGTCGGGGTGTTGGGAATTACGGTTTTGATGAATGTTGCATTCTTCTCTTTCAAACCCATGATTCCAGTGTTCGCAGAAAAAGTTTTGTTTGTTGATCCAGCCGCCATGGGTTTTCTGGGTGGTGCCTCTGGGATAGGATCTTTATTCGGATCGATATTTATAGCCGCAAAGAGAAACATTCGAAGTAAATCTGCGTACTACTCCGCCGGCACACTCATTTCGCTTGGTCTACTTATAATTTTCTCATTTTCTCGAAGTTACCCACTTTCCTTAGTATTGCTTATTTTGGCCGGTGTGAGCACATCTGCGTTTGGGGCTATGCAAGCTACGCTGATTCTTTTGTCTGCTAAAGAAGAAATGAGGGGCAGGGCTATGGGGATTTTGAGCTTGGCTATAGGGGCTGAGCCGATTGGAGGCATATTATTGGGAGTTTTAGCGGAGATCTTAGGCCCGAGTGATGCTGTTGGAGTGGTGGCTGTGGTTGGATTTATTTTGACTGTTGTTTGGGTTATTGTAGCTAAGCAGATGCGCCGGCTTTGACATTCAGAATTTATTGAAGAATAGCTAACTAGCGATACTTAATGCCCGGGCTGGGTTTGTTATCATCATTACTTCAATTTCTGCGTTTGATATACCTGCCGATTTCAATCGGTGAGAAAAATTCTCGAAAATGTAGCAATATCCTGAATGGCCGCCATCTCTAAGCCACTTTTTTCGACTTGTATCTTGTGACAGTAGTAAGCTGTTCAAATGTCCCCTTCGGATTAGCTCAAAAAGTAATTCTGCACGTGTTTGATCTAATAAGAAGTGCTCTTTACCTATGACATCGAATTGAATGAAGCATCCCTCATCTGCCAGCCAGGACAAGACGTCAATATCTGGTCTTTCATCTACGTGACCGACAATTAACCTAGAAGGATCAACGCCTTCGGACTTCAATATTTCGAGTTGCTGAACGCCTGCTACACCGCCAGGTATTTCCATCCGACGATTGCCAGTAGTATGTGTAGTGATAACGGCACCTGTTCGTTTCTGAGCTATTGCCACAGCCTTTAGCACCTTCAATTCGATACCCTCTACTTTGGCTCTGTGAATGGCCGACTTAAATATGCCGCATCGACGTTGGCTTTTCCCTACACCTTGTTCCACCTCATTTGTTATATGGTCTGCGAGTTTTTCGATTGGCCACTCGTGGACGAATTTGGGTATGTGGGGCTCTATGTAATATCCTGCAGTTGCAATTATATGAACTTCGCTAGCTTCAGAAAGTTTTGATAGCGTATCCAAATCCCGCCCCCACCCATCGCACGTTACGTCTATCATTGAATTGCCGCCCGCATTTTTATATGCTTTCAATTCAGCTACCATCACATCGAAGTCATCAAGTCGCATGAATGTGCTTTCAGATCGGGTTGTTCCCAGAAGATCAACTCTAGGGCCTAATCTTTGATCGCACCAGATATGTTCGTGTGGAAGACATACCCCTAGCTGTTGTTCTGATATTTCCCCCAGGACAGTTTGTATCATTGCTACATCCTTAACAATTTAGACCAACACTTCGCCTTCGATTCCCAAGCGCTCCAGTATTCCCAGAACCTCGGCTGTAGTTCTAAGTTTTATCAACCCGTGCGCTATATTTCCACTTACGTAGTCTTGGCTTGTTCTGGTCAAAGCAGCGACTGCATCAGAGACCAATAGACTACTTATTCCCATGTCTGAGAGGTCAAGGCTGGTTTGACTGATACCGTAATCTAACATGCACCCGATAATCAGGACGTTTGAAATCCCATTTCCATCAAGGAATTTCAAAAACTCTGGATTCGACGTAGCGCTCCAACCAGGCTTTGAGAAAATGGGTTCATTATTAATTGGTCGCCAAGAAATTGGGTAGGTGCCATCTTCTCCGTCAAGGTCCCAAGACCAGCCAGTTGCCTGTTGAAGATCCGACACCTCATCATTTCTGTAGCCTAGGCTGCTGAATGCTATGTGAAGTCCTTGTTCACGGCATGCTTCTAACACTTGAGGTATATTCTTTTTTATAAGGTCCAGCAGGTCGAAGTACTCACTAAATTCAGCTGATAAAATTTTTTTCCGTACACGAGTAGCTATCCATCCAGACTCCTGATCAGAAAAAGGGGAGTGTAAATCCTGCAATAGTAGGCAGGTGTTACCAGATTTGATATGGAGAGGTCTAGTTTCTTTTGTTATTAGTGTGAGTGGATGCCTAAGTACCATTTATATACCTGCTTTGTTTTGCTGATTCTGCCATTCCAGCCTAGCAATCATATCTTCTGCTCTCGGGGTAACTTTTTCGGGAGTAAAGTCAAAATCCCAACCTTCTGAATCTATCGTATCTACTAAACTACCAGCGCTGAAACTAAGCCCGTTATATTGAGTGGGTTCCTGATTAGATAGCCAAACGAATGCTCTGCCAAGGTTGGCAGGATCAGCCCATCCAGTGGTTATGTCATTTGGCATATTTGTTGCTGCTTGACGGGTAATGCCCGTGGGCTTGATCGATTTACCAGGGGAGATAGTGTTCACGGCTATATTGTGAGCCCCGGCTTCTGAGGCCAAGGATTTGATGAAACCTTCCTGCCCATGTTTGCCGACGCAGTACGCTATCTCTTTTATGTGACCTCTGTAGCTTGCTCCACTAGCAACCCCGATAATATGCCCCCTGCCTTGGCTTTTCATTACTTCCCAACTGGCTTTTGCCCCGTTAAATAATCCACCTAAGCTTATGTTAAGTTCCCACCACCACGTTTCGTACGAAGTGTTTTCGAAGCTTATTAGAGGCATCACTGCAGCTGTGTGCACCAGAACATCTAGTCTGCCCCACTTATCAACGATGTTGGTTACTACTTGGTTAAATTCCTTTGCATCAGCAACGTCTAAGTGACAGGACGTTACGATACCGCCACAATCTGATATTTCTTTAGTTCCAGTTTGCAACTCATCAAGATTAACGTCGGTTGCGCAGACTTTGGCACCGGTTGAGGCGAATGCTTTTGCGATACCCCATCCGAGGCCTCTTCCGGCGCCTGTGATAAGTGCTACTTGACCTTTGGGCAATGACATTGTGGTGCAGACCTTACCACAATGTCATTAAATGATAAAAAGACAAGCATCACGGATTCCCGGCCTAAGATGGGACGTTGTTTTGTGAAGTGATAGACTTACTGCAGTTTTCTATCGGGAGGGTTTTATGAACGGGGTCTCTGCAATTGCCGAAATACTCAAAAGGGAAAAAGTTGATTTTATTGGGTGTATACCTAGTAGCCCTTTAATTGAGGCGTGTGCAAAAGTTGGAATTAG
>CAZBMS010000025.1:0-23023 GCA_964493125.1 uncultured Dehalococcoidia bacterium
GTAGATCGAACACGAATCAAAGTCATAACCCCAGGGGTTAACATTGAAAATTTCATACCTGTAGATCAAAAATTAAAGACTCTTGAGTTCATTTTTGTTGGTAGATTAGTTAGGCGTAAAGGCACCGATACTCTTTTAAAAATCATAGAACGCCTCCCTAGCTTGAAGTTGTCAATTGTAGGAGAAGGGCCTGATAGAGAATGGTTAGAAAATAGCATTAATTCTCTACAGATTAGTAAGAGGATAAATTTTATCGGCCACGTCCCAAATAACGAGCTACCTCAACTACTATCCAAAGCTTTGGCATTGGTATCCCCAGCACACTCTGAAGGCCTACCACTAACAATCCTAGAAGCCATGAGCTCAGGAATTCCAGTCGTTGCCACCAACGTTGGTGGAATTGGCGACGTAGTAATAGACGGAAGGACGGGATTCTTGAGATCGGACTCAGATATCGAAGGTATTTTAGGAGCTTTGGAATCACTGAAGGAAAATCCTGCCAAGGCCTCAGAAATGGGTAAAAATGGAAGAGCTCTTATGGAAGAACAATACACCTGGGAGTACATTTGTAAGCAATTCGAGCAGATATACTATGAACTTTGCCTCACAAGGTAATTCAACACATGAAACCTAAACCGGTTCTTTTGTTCCTAGTCGATGCCCTTGGGATAGATTTCATAAGCGATCAAACAATGCCTTATCTATCTAACTTGGCAAAAAATCATGCCTTGAAGCCTATGACACCAGTACTTGGTTATAGTGACGTGCAAAGAGCCTCACTATTTACTGGTTGTTACCCGCAGGATATAGGCTACTGGACAGACTTTCGTATGATCCCTAACTCTTCTCCTCTAAAGCTATTTAGTCGTCTCAGTTTTCTAGACTATATTCCAAGTGATTTTATACGGCGAGTCATCAAATATTTTCTCGCCAAAACCTTATCACCAATCCAAGCAAGAATTACTGGATATAAAGAATTACCACTCTATAACATACCCCTAAGAGTAATCCAACACTTTCAGCCATCCCTTAAAAAAAGCATGTTTGAGCAAGAACCATTCCAATCCGTCCCAACGATTTTCGATCTTTGCAGGCAACACGAGCAAGAATTCGCAGTCGTTAGATCAGATGTTTTTGGGTTACGCCATATGTTTAGTAAGGCATCATCTGTTGCAAATCTTGTTTCCAAAGAAGTGCTTCAAATAAATCCCAATGTGAAACTACTATATGTTTACCTACACACCATAGACATGCTGGGGCATAGATATGGCATACGCTCCCATAAATTCAAGGATGTCCTACTTGACGCGGACCAAGCGATCAAAACGATTGTAGAGGCTGCTAGGGAGCGGCTAGGCGAAAGCCTAGAGGTTGCTATCGTGTCTGATCACGGTATGAATCACACACAAGAATTTATTGACTACACATACTTGCTAAAGCAGCCAGGATTTGGAAAAGACTACATTGTAGCTCTAGATTCAACTATGGTTCGTTTATGGTACTTTACCGAGGGCGCTAAACATCGAATGCATTCACTCGTAGAAGAATCCCAACATGGTACCTTTCTAACCCCAAAAGAGCTACGTGAGCTTGGAGTGCATTTCACAAATTCAGACTACTATCAGGAAGTCTATCTATTGAGACCAGGCCTTAGCATATTCCCAAACTACCATTCTTACCTAAAACCTTTCGCAATGCATGCTTATCATCCCAAGTTCAAAGACCAAACTGCAGTAGCATTTTTCATAGGGTCAGAACTAGAGAGATTAACCGAGAGAACACAAAAATTGGATATCGTTGACATAATGCCAATATTGAAAGAAGTGCTCGGATTCAATAAGTCGACCTATACAAATCATCAAAAAAGCTGATCATCGCTAATGAGCAATTTAAACACTTTGGTCACTGAATACGAAGACCCAAAACTAAATACCATTTGCCAGGCTATTGTCGATGAACTCCCAGTTAAATCCATAATAATTATTGGAAGTAGAGCAACTGGCAATCACCATGAATCCAGTGATTACGATTTAATCGTAGTCATGAACATTATACAAGCTGTAATGAGAATAAAAAGGATCAAACGGATACAACAGCAATTATCTGACCAACTCGGGATATCACTTTCCATTAATCCCCTCACTTCTATACAGTTAAAACGAACCAAGGGAAGTCTTTTCTTTTACAAGGTGAAAAAGGAAGGAGTCACTCTGATGGGGCGGAATTATATAGAATCGCTTCCTGTTAGCGAGCTGCCTGAAATGCCCTTGGAGGTTTTCATATCTTTTCTATCTTCAGTAGTAGAAAAATTAGTTAGTAGTGTTGACCTAGAACCAAATAGCAACTCTCACTCAAGTCTCAAAAATATAAACAAGACCACCATATCCAAATGTATATTGCAATGTGGTGAATTGTACCTACTGCTTAGAGGCATTTATCCAAATGGATATTCAGATACCGTACGCATATTAGAGCTGCTTTCAAACGACTATCCTGAACTAACGGAAATATCCCAAGATACTGAACTAGCGCTCAAAACCGTCTACGGTCCAGCGAATGGCCAAGAAACTAGTTATTCCAATTGGTTCAAATGCCGATCTCACATAGTTAACCTAATTTCCCTACTCTTCGGGATCAGCGAAAAAACGCCTTCCGAAGTCCTGCCAGCAATATTCAATTCCTATCTGAAGAAACGCGGAGTTTTTAGGATTAGAAATCTACAGTACTTTCTTCTAATATCCGCTGTGAAACATCAATTCCCTTGGAAAGTAATCGTAAGCGGCAAATACGTGGAACGATCAATGCGAATCGCAATGTTTTGGCTTATGATGGCATTGACAGAAGACAAGAAATTAGACAAACATATCATTGACTCATCAGAGGAAACATTGAAGGGTATAATGAATTTGCCTAATCATAACCACGACACTACCAATCATTGGTTATTCCTCAGGGAAACTATTATTGATAGATGGCAATACTCCGAAACTGTATTGGGGTTTTAAATACCCATTGAGAGGTAAAATTGAAAAACGCAGGTGAAGAACGCTGGCTCCACGCACAGGAGTCTGAGGCAAAATGGTGGGCTCAAGGTGAGTTCGCAATGAGACATTTCTCTAGAGATTATTGGGCTTGGGTTCTAGGAAATGATGGATTGGGAACGGATTTTTGGAAAGACCAAAAAGTACTTGAAATAGGGTGTGGCCCTAAAGGTCCTATATACTATTTCCCAGAAGCGAAACAGCGCATCGGTGTAGAACCGCTGGCAGACTATTATCGCTCAATGAATCTACTAGCAGATCCAGAAATGGAATTATTAACTGGTATTGGAGAAAATTTAACTTTGCCTGATAATTCAATGACCAGAATAATAATATTCAACGTTTTAGATCATGCACAAAGCCCCCTTCAATGTCTTCAAGAAGCATACAGAGTCGCAGAACCAGGAGCTACACTATACTTAGCATCTAACGTTTTTCCCAAATGGCTCACGAAAATGCAATGGTTACTTACTATGATTGATCATCCACATCCACACCACTTCGTTCCTAAAGATTTGGTAGACTTGGTAAAGAACGCCGGATGGAACATAACAGAAACCGGCCCATCACAGGTTGAACAATCTTTGTCTATACGAGACAGATTCAGGCCACTGGGAATGAAGAAAACCGTTGCCCACCTTGTAAAGAAGTGGTTCCATATTCTCGCTACTAAATAGCAAAAAAACTCACTCATTGCATCGAGCTATTAATGATAAGACTTTCAAATTTCAAAGCCGATATTTACGGCGTGCTAATTCGAATTAAATCTGGAGCAGCTTCATTTGTAAGAGCGATAACACGCCAAAAACGCTCGGCCTTATTAACTAGGATATCTAGTAGCGAACATGCGATTCCCCTATTAATCTTATTCCTAACAACCGTTTGGTTAACAAGAAGCCTTTTCATAGTAGGTGGAATTCCAGAAGGCAATGACTTCTTTGGCTGGGTGGCCAGAATTGAGCAGTTTTCTCGTAACCTAGATTCACTCATCGTATGGTCAAACTGGGGATTTGGACTCGTCCAACCACCTTCTGCTCACATACCGTTAGCAATATTAAACAAAGTTATTGGTAATCCGGCGCTCACGCTGTCGATTAGTATCGCTATCTGCATATGGGTCGCCGGCATTAACATGTATTTCTTAGCCAGGAATATGGGAGTGTCGAGAATCCCTGCGCTAGTGGCAGCGTTAGTATTTGTCCTTAATCAGTATTTCATTTCACGCTTCGCATCTGGGCATCTGCCCTTCGCATACGCATATTCTCTATTCCCTTTGCTGTTGCTTTTGTATCTTCAGATTCTTCGCAAGGACTCTTTATATTTTATATTGGGCTTCGCAACGCTTAGCTGGGTCATAATATCGTTTACTAGGCTTGACGTTATACTGTACTTCATTCCGATTTTACTCATCATTACCATAGCTCGATTTGCTTCTTTGAGAAGCAAGGCAAATCTCCGCACTTTACTCATAAGAATCGCCAAAGCAATGGCAATTGGCATTCCTATTCTTATTGCATTGTCCGCTTTTCAAATAATAGCAATGTTGAATGGGACAAAGGCAGCATTCGTATCAACTGATATATCTATTCCAGTCCCTGAGTTACTATTTTGGAGTCTGTCGTTTAAGAAATCTCTACTAGGTTTCTCAAGGGAACTAGGAGTTCTTAATTCACAGGGAGCCATTTCGTGGACAACTCACCCCTTTTTATCCAGCATAGGATATGAGGTATTGATGGCGATAATCCCGATCCTCGGCCTCTTATCTCTTATATTTCGAAGAGACTGGTTAGTAGTATCTCTCATTGTCACTGCTCTGGTGGGTGCATTTCTAGCCAAAGGGCCAAATCCTCCAGGAGAAGAAATCTACTTATGGCTTTACAACAACATCCCACTATTTGGTGTACTAAAAACACCAAACAGATGGATTATGCTCGGTTACATTGCCTATCCCTTATTAATTGGCTTTACCACCCAAGGACTCTTTTCATTGAGACCACAAATTACTTCTGGCTTAACTTGGATCAAAAGAATTCCGTGGCGCCCAATTCACATTAGCTTAATTGTAATGCCATTATCATTAATAGCTATCAGCCTGGTTACTGCTAGTTGGTACATAACAACCGGTGGAATAAGAACTTGGGATCCTCCGTTGGCAGAGAAAGCACCTCATGAATGGATTGCACAACAGGAAGGCATATTCAGAGTAGCAACAGTGCCATATTTTCAAGAATTCATGAAAGTAAACGGGGATTTCTGGACACACGACCTAGGATACTCAAGCTTCATGTACTCTGGCCACCCAGTTGCAGGCATAGGATCTTGGAAAACTGGATCATCTTATTCCTTTATGTCCTACACTCATCAAATGATGCTTGAAGGGGAAAAGGAAAAATGGGCAGATTTACTTGGTAGATATGGAATTAAATTTGTTGTTGTCCAAGGTTATGACCCAACTGACTTTCAGTCCATTCCATTGGGATTTGACAAGGATTTTCAAAAAAAATTCCTAGATCAGCAAAAAGACCTCACTATCGTATTTGATAACGGCACTTCATTGGTGTACCAAAATATGTCATGGCAACCCATAATCAAGGGATATCCTGCCTATAACATACATGTGGGCGGGCTTTCGGGGCTCATACCCCCCGACTCGATACCGGACTCACAACAATTCATTCCCAAAATCTCTTTAAATGACATATCAAATAGTTATTCATTGCCAGAATTATACGAAATTGTCGAACTAAGTAGTGAAATAGTATTCAATCAAACCGAAATAAACGATGTACTGTTAAAATTTGTACCTGGTGCAATCTCCATTGAACCCACTGATTTTGATAACTCTGATGTTCCATTCTATAAATCACCTTACTTCAGCACTAAGCAAGGAGGGTGGTATGGAAGCATCGACGATTATAGAAAAGGCGAACCAATACTTAGCGGCCAGACGCTGAGCACTGACTCTTTTGCAAAAACAAGAACTGACTTCAAAATTAATGATGCTGGAACCTTTGACATTTGGACAAGAATAAAGTTAGGGCCAAGCACATCAGCATTAACCATAATGGTGAACAATGAAGAAACAGCCAGATTCACTCCTTGGTCTTCAAAAAATCAAGGGTTCAAGTGGCTAAAAGTTTCAACTATAGAACTTGAAAAAGGAACTCACTCCTTAGAGTTAATCAATGAAGGTGCGGGAGTATGTAATGCCCTTCTTAAACCAACAATATCAGGGTTAAAGGCCAAGAATAAAACTAACGATATAGACAAGATTTATTTTGTGCCTAGCGATAATTATAAAAAAGGTGAAACCGCGCTTAGGAACTTATTCAAGGATAAGAATATATATTTCAATGAAATTAGCGGACGTCCGTCTGCATCTTTTGTATATGACGAATACGAAAGTTCAAGTAGAGACATAGAAATTCCTTGGAAAGTTTTGGAGCCCAACAAGGTACTGCTAGAATCACAGTTACACACAAATCCAGAAAAAACAGGCTTGGAATATTCGGCCTTTACAATAGGTAACGAGGGTGGTGCCAGAGCATACAATACTCTCGCTCAAGCCAAGTTTGCACCGTCTATAGATCTATCTAATGAACGATGTTTAACTTTGCCATACAAAGGGGACGGAAGCGGAAAAAATCTTTCTTTGACGATATTCTTCAACACAGTATCTCTCAAAATAGACCCCAAAGGCTTAGACAACTGGGTAGGCTATAACATTCCAAATAATGGTTCAGGTTGGGAAACCATAGTTTTCGATTTAGGCCTACCAGACCAAAGCAATGGCACTATCGACTGGAAGAACGTATCTTTGATTCGCCTACAAATTGGTAACAAGAGTTACAAAGGCACATTCAACATTGATCCTTTACGCTTAACTAATGTCTCTAGCGATAAGAATGCGAAAGCCAACACAATAGTTGCCGACTCTTTTTGGGCGCCCTTCACCTCAAATCTGGATGTGATCCTTGGGAATATATCCCAAAAACAAGCTCATCTAATCTTGGACCACGATGACAAAGAGCTTAGATGGACCTCAGTAGGCGAAGGGGTAGACATTGAGTATAATCGCATAACCAATGGTGAAAACTACGCCAAACTGTCCATTGACGCGGAACAAGAACTGTCGAAGAAACGCTCAGCTAGTACTGTAGCTGAATCGCGACTAATTAAACCTGCAAATCTTTCCGGCTATGATGCAGTGTCGCTACCAATCAATATCATAGAGCAACCTAACGACCAAGAAGTCTACATTGGTCTTGTATTCTATTTCTCGGACAACATGGATAGTTGGGCTAGATTTCAAATAGACCCATCAACAGTAGATCAAAACATATACACCGCTGAATTATCAAATCCAAGCGCTACGAATGGTAAATTAGATTGGTCAGTAGTAAGCCATATTAGATTACAAATCACACCCCTAGAATGGGGAGGATCCTTGGTTTTGGGTCCAATGAAAAAACATCATTCCTTAGAATTAGAAACCGAGGTCAAAATTCACTTAGATGAAAAGCCTGAACAAAGCTTACGTCTAGGGGGTAATGTATTCCGTGGTCTCGATACACTAGCCCAGATTAAAGAGTTAACAAACCCTTCTAAAGATTCAAGGGTAGAAGACACCAATTGGGAAATAATAGAACCAGCAACTTCTACTATTCAGACTACACATAATAACGAAGTGTCTTTCACACACATTCGCATAAATAAACCTCGAAATTACAGCACAGTATCTGAGCTTAATCTTTTGGAGCCTTTGGACATATCTGAATATGATTATCTATTGCTGCCTATTGAAACATCAGAGTCGGACCCCCATCTAGGCCTCGTATTCTACTTCTCGGACGACAAGACTAGCTGGGCTAGATTCAGTATTGATCGAAAAGCAATTCTAGAAAAAACATACATTGCTAATATGGCTAACCCCACCGCTTTTGAAGGAAAGGTGGATTGGGCTCAGTTGAAGTCAATAAGACTTCAACTGAGCCCACTGGATTGGAAAGGTTATATCAAAATGGGAGAGTTAAGCTCGTTTAAGTCACTAACCGTCAGGCCATCCTACATAGATAATGCAGAGGTCGACTTAGGTATTGTAGATGCAGGATATCATGACCTACTAGTAGAATCATCATACCCAATTGAAGCAGGTTCACCATCAATAATATTGACGAATACAAATGCATCAGCCGCCCCCCCTTCAGAACCAACTATCAAATCGATACGGGAAGTAAATCCAGGGCATTACACGGCTAAAATAGAATCCAAATATCCATTCATGCTCACATTTTCAGAAGCATATCACCCACAATGGAAAGCTATAATAGACAATAGAGAAATCTCATCAATCCAAACTGATTCATTTATTAACGGGTTCTGGATGGATCAGACTGGCAAATATAGTGTTGACATAAAATTCACCGGCCAGAGATTCGCTAATCTGGGTTACATATTTACTGGACTTGCGATATTAGGATTGTTTATAGCTGTGACAGGAGTGACGCGGTATCGCAAAAACTTCCTCGCGTGGTATCAAGCAAATAAACATATCGGAAAACTTCTCACTAAATTCAAGTAGCTTGTAGCTTTATTTAGTGCTCAATTCAAATTGCAACCAAATGCCTTACGACGATTTATGGTTAGTGAATGAAACAACATCTATATCTACATTCTTAAAGTAATTACAAGTCACATCTCAGAATGTAGTAGAATCCTTAGAATGAAATGTATTTCAGATAATCTTTATAGAGCCCATCACTTGATTGACTAGTAGAATACAGGGAGGGAAACATCTGAATATGAACGGGAATCCTGAAGTGTCCATCGTAATATCCAGTTATAACTCCATTGACTCACTAAAAGAGTGTTTGGTTGCACTGCAAAACCAAACTTACACCGTACATGAAGTCATAGTAGTAGATGCAGCCTCAACTGACGGAACAGCTAGTGTATTGGAAAAGCAATTTCCTTGGATAAAACTAATAGCCTGTAAAACCCGAGTCGGCATAGGTGATGCCATTAACCAAGGCATTCATGTTGCAACCGGAAGCTACGTTGTGTTTGACCTTAATTGCGATGATCTAGTCACACCCACTTGGCTAGAGCGACTAATGGAAGTAATGGAAAAACACCCGGAAATTGGTGTGATCTGTGGAAAAAGATATTACGGAAAGCCTACTCAATACACTAACAAGCCTCGCTTGGACTCCTGTGGTGGTAGAATGTTATTCGGAATAGCGGTTCCATACGGTCATAAGAAACCGGACGGACCATCATACGAATCCCTAAGAGAGGTTGGATACACTGCTGTCGCTCTGACTCGCAGAGAGGTACTGGACAAAGTAGGCCCACTTGATGAAGATTTCTTCATTTATGGGGAAGATGTCGATTTTAGCCTAAGAGTTAGAAAAGCCGGATACAAAGCATATGTAGAACCTAAGGCCATATTTTGGCATCAGAGAAGTGCAACCGTAGGAGAGGTCTCTCCTACTAGACTATACTATCTTTCTAGGTCCCGTGTTCGCTTAATCTTAAAGCACTACGGATTATTGAAAAAACTCTTCTATATAGCAGCCTATACCATCGCAGGAACCTTTGTTTATCCAGCTTTTTACTCTTACATTGGAAAACAATCACCGCTACCATTGTTGAAGGCACATTACAAAGGCATTCTATGGAATTTCTGGGGGCCTAGAGACCCAACGTCCAATCTACGAAAGTAGAACAGGAAAATTACTGGTTACAGTATGAATTTTGCTCGAATTAGCAATAATATAGAAAGCCACTCGACTCAGCCATTAGCAAACGTTGCTAAGAGAAGCCCGTTCCTTTTGTTGTCCTTTGCTTTAACCACGGTGTTACGGTACGTTTTTTTTCTAGCAATAGTAAGGATACTTAGCGTCGAGCTCTACGGAGTGCTAGCAGTAGCAGAGTCCATCCTAATGATACTTGGATTTGCTGTATCAGCTTCTTTTCCTTGGGCCGTTACTCGCTTCACGACAATTGGAGAATCCACCTACATACGACCAGGACTGCTTGGGAATTTTGCTGTTGGTGCCTTAGCGTGCGCATTTTTTTTCATAGCTGACGAATTGGGGATTCTTCGTATAGATCAAGACAGTAACTACAAAACTATAGTCTTCTTGATAATGGCTACAATAACCCTACTATCATTAAGTAATGTATTCCAGGGATACCTGCTCGGTACTTTTCGCTTCGGATCGGTGGCATTATTAAGAGTTGGCGGCGCGATCGCTCAGCTAGTAGTAGGGCTAACACTTGTAATCCTAGGTGCTGGAGCGGAAGGAGCTTTAGCAGGATACATAAGTGCAGCTTTTGTCTCACTATTTATTGGTTTTTGGATTTCGAAGGGAGCACTAAGGAACACCGGATCTTGGATTAATTTACAATTTACTTATTTTGCATTAACCCTAATGATAGGGATACTAGGCATACACCTAATTATTAACTTAGATCAATTGGCCGTTAAAATGTTCTCCCCAGCTTCTTCTGCCAATGTACTATCAGCCAACTACAAAGCTGCACGTCTAATATGTACATTGCCTCTTTACGTCATTACATCTTTTATAGGTGCTATCTTCCCAATATCAGCAGAATATTCTTCTGATCCAAAACAACTTGGGTTTTACGTTAGAAAAATGCTCAAACATGTATTTGCTTTTATCCTACCAACATATATAGCTCTAATTGTTGTCCCTAAAGAAATACTGGGAGTGATTTTCCCTTCAGAATATACAACCGCATCCCAAGCTCTATCCGTACTATCACCCGGAGTTTTCCTGTTAATCTTGGTAGCAATTTTTACTGCAGTTCTGCAAGGCTCAGGTAGTCCACGAAGACCTGCCGTGATAGTTGGTATGGCAATAGTTTTTCAATCTATACTTTTGTACATCCTAGTTCCAAGGTACGATATAGTTGGAGCATCGATAGCTACTACCATATCAAGTGGGCTTGCTCTGGTAGGCTTAGTGATCTACTACCCCAAAAAATTCCGCCTAACACCACATTGGATGAATACCTTAAAAATTGTTTGCGCTTCAATATCCATGGTGATAGCTATATATATATTCCCAATGACAAGCCTGATATCTGTAGCAATAGGCATCGTTTTTGGATATTTGGTATTCCTTCTTACTTTGATCTTATCTATGTACTTTGATTCAGAAGACAAGCGTTTATTCTTATTCATTATGGAGAGATTAGCACTAATACTCAGAGTTGATCCGAAACAAATTGTATCCAGATTTAGGAAGCCCAATTAACTAGCACTCAATCTATAAACAATACCTGTTAATGATTCAATCACTTTTACAAGCGGAATTTTGGAAGAAAGCAGGAAACGCTACTTATATAAACTGGGCGTTTAAGGTGTCCTCAAGCGTTTCTCCTGCACCAATATTGTTTCTGGCAATTACAATATTAATGCTTCATCCCATACTGAAACCCGGATATATCTTAACCGGTGACATGGTATTCCCTCCATACTCAAATTTCAGGGATTTATTCTTTGGCTCTCAGGAATTTCTGCCTAATTATGTCTCAGGGCATCTGCCACTTTACGGCCTTATGTCTTTTGCTTCCTTATTGATACCGATGTGGGCAGTCCAAAAACTATTGATATTAGCAATCTTTATGATCTCAGCACAAGGAAGTCGACTACTAGCAATAAAAGCTGGGGCAATTGGCCAAGCAAGCATGTATGCAGGGTTACTTTACGCCTTCAATCCGTTCGTGCAGACTAGGTTGCTTGAGGGCCATTGGAAACTCCTGATCGGGTATGCTTTATTACCATTTGCCATATTGAGTTTTTGGAATTTCTTAAAAAATCCAAATTCCAAAGCTCTAAACGTATCAGTTATTATGGCGATCCTAATCGCTTCGACCTCCATACATGTTCTAGCTATATTAATACTGATATACGTGTTCATCTCAGCTGAACACTTCGTACAAAACCCCAAAGCGATTAAAATAACTACGCTAGCATGGCTGTCTATAATGTGCGGTGCGTTGATTCTTTTGAACGCTTATTGGTGGGTTCCATATCTATTCGCGGACTCAACTATTATGGATCAATTCACACGGGTTGATCTAGAGGTATTTTCATCTCCCAAAACTGGACTCAGCAATATACTAGAAACCATAGGAATGTACGGCTACTGGGATGAAGCTCGGTACTTTCTAACTAAAGATGCAATAAGTTACTGGCCCATCTTGGCTACTGCATTCTTAACACTTTCTATATTCGGAGCAACTCTATCTTGGAGTAACAATAGAAGAAGAATACTCACATCCTCCTTAACAATGCTATTCTTTATTGGGTTAATCTTGTCACCTGGCGTTAGCAGTATATTCCCTGAGGTAATCGAGTCTCTTTACGAACATTTCGAGGCTTTCAGAGGATTCCGGGAGCCTCAAAAATTTACCATACTTATCATAATCTGGTTATCGATAATGGGGGCGTTTGGTCTAACCGAATTAAGGCGATTATTAAATCCAACAACCCAAAACATAATCGTATTTTTAGCATGTGCACTGGTGATACTTTATTCTATAACAATGTTCAACGGAGTTTCTAATCAACTTACATCAACTTACTATCCAAGTGACTGGGAAAAGGCATCTGAGTTAATACACGAAGATTCAGAAAAATCCAACATATTGGTATTGCCATGGGAAGAATACATTGAATTGTCTTGGACTAAATCCCAAGTTAACAATCCGTCATGGACATTTTTCCCAGGAAGAGTTATAAGTGCTCGTCACCAATCCAAAGACCCTGTGCAACATTATATGACTGAGTTGCTGAGATACGGAAATGAATTTAATAATTTCGGGAAAATGGTTGCCCCGTTGGGCGTAAAATATACTGTGTTGTTAAAAGAATCCAACTATCAGCAATATGACTTCCTACACCAAAGCGTTGACCTAGATGTAGTTCTAGATAATGAAAAGCTAATCCTATTTAAGAATGCCAATAAAGTTGGTCTTGTATCGGGAGCAAACTCGATCCGAATAATAGAGGGTTTCCGAGATCTCATTCAGGCTGAGAAGTCTGGAGAAACGGCCAACGAAGTTTGGATTCAAGATAGAGCCAATTTAACTTTGCCCAACATACCTGAAGAACCGCAGGGTACCTGCAACGAAATCGTGGCCGAGGAAACGTATAGATTGTTCTCAGCTTCAATTCGAATACCTGCTCAGTCAGATTGTAAGTATCTGATACTCTCTCGTTCCCATCCATCTTGGTTATATATGGGAAACAAAGGGATTGAAAATATAGCGGGCGTAAAAGTCTTTAAAGCCAGCAATGAAGAGTCACACATAACGCTCGAAAGTTACAAATTTCAGCTCCTAGGATACGGAGTTACTGTTATAAGTTTGATCGCACTCATAATATTCAGCTTTTTACTTAGAATCCGTAAGAAAACTACACTTCGTAATTCCTCAAAATCTAGATTGAACCAAAATACTACTGAATAACTTAAAAGTAATATCACTTTTTCATTGTTTCCTACGCAAATAGCGCAAATCTTATACGAGTGAAATACGGGTTACAGTTGAGTGGGATGGTATTATAATGGTTCAAAATCCAACCGGGCTAAGAAAATGTCTGTCGCAATTGTCTGTCCCACGTATAACGAATCTGAAAATTTGGAATCGTTAGTTTCCAGAGTTTTCGCATTAGATGGAATTGACCCACGCCTAATAATAGTTGACGATTCATCTCCAGATGGCACAGCAAAAGTAGTAGAAGCCATAACAAAAGAATCCGGACTTCCTATAACATTAATCGAAAGACAAGCGAAGATGGGCTTAGGCACTGCCTACATAGACGGTTTTTCCGCTGCCCTGAAAACAGATTGCGAATTTGTTGTTCAAATGGATGCTGATCTTTCTCATCCTCCAGAATTGATTCCACTACTCCTAAAATCTTTGCAAAATCACGACGTAGCAGTAGCATCCAGATATATAGAAGATGGTTCAAATAATGAGAAATGGAGCTATTGGAGAAAATTGGTCAGTAGAGGCGGAGACTCCTATGTTAGAGCAATTCTAGGGCTTAATGCTTCCGATCCGAAATCAGGCTTCAAAGCTTTCAGATCAAACGTGCTAACATCAATACCCTTGAACAACATAAACAGTGTGGGATTCATATTCCAATCCGAACTTTTGTTTCTAGCAAAAAAATACGGCTTCTCGGTTACTGAAATTCCTTACGAATTTGCAAAACGAACTGCTGGCAATTCCAAGATGAGCAGATCGATCATTATTGAAGGACTTTTGAGGCCGCTTCAAATTCGCTGGAAATACAGTAGATTGCGGAAGGAGAAATAGATGAATGTCAAAACTGATATTTTATCTGCTATATGGATCTACAAGTCTAGTCACATCATCTAGCTCAGGGGTAGAAACTTCCAATATCTCACACCCTGAATCCGATTCCATCCGATGTATTCGACCTGGAACGAGCCTAATCCAATTATTATGGCTCAGTTCGATTCTCTCGGGCTCGGCATTAATATCTTCGTATATTAGGACCACCCCTTCTCCACTTAGTAGAGAAACACTCTCGTCCTTGTAAGTGTGATACTGGACACTCGTACCTTGCCCGGCAGATATAGTTAAAATCTTAATAACATACCTGTCCCCGAGAACAAGGATCTGTTCCCGTCCCCAAGGTTTACTAATTATTTTTGATTCTTCATGCACAGACATAATCGCCAGATATGATTTTCAACTTCAAATAACGCACTTATTTTATCCTAAATATACTGAACTTTCATAGGTGATACATTTTTCTATACAACCAAAGACGTTTTCAGACTTCCACTTTCAGATATTATAATCTTGAGCGTTAAGCTTATTGGTAATAGAATCAGCCATCCAACTACCTTTATAGGAGGACGACTATGTTGGACTTAATTATTAAAAATGGATTAGTAGTGACACCCTCGGGCTCTGGTTCGATGGATTTATGGATAGAGGGTGAAAAAATTGCTGGGATAGTTGCTGCAGGATCCGACAGTCCTGAAGCAAAAAAAACTGTCGACGTGTCCGGCAAGATAGTTGTTCCAGGAGGTATAGAACCGCATGCGCACATCGGATTTTCTCAACTGGGAAACACTTGGTTTGCACAAAATGCTGGGCCAGCAGAACAATCGCTCGCGGCAATTTGGGGCGGTACCACCACATTGGTTGACTTTGCTCCAGCGGCTTATCCCGAACTGGAACCTAACAAGTCTCCTCTGCAATCAGTACAAGAACACATGTCAAATTTTGTAGGTAACTGCCACACAGATTATTCAGCTCACTGTAACTATAGAGGTCGAGTAAGCACTCAGCGAATAAATCAAATAAAAGAGCTAATTGATGCGGGGTTCCCAAGTTTTAAATTGTTTATATTAAACCCACCGTTGCGACAAGAAGATGTCACGGATGAAGATCAAGAAATGTCAGCGTCTATAGTCGGACCTATGGTAGATATGGGACGAGTAGCAGCAATAATGGAACAGCTAAAAGAACATGGAGGAGTAGCGGCGATACACGCTGAGGACGAGGATATAGTCCGGTATAACTACGAAACGGCAAAAGCAAAAGGCTTATGGGACTGGCACAATATGCATCTCATACGTTCAAATCTCTCAGAGGATATATCAGTAAGAAGAGTCATTAGAATCGCTGAACACACCGGAGCAGCAATGTACATAGTACATACAAGCGCCAAGGAAGGCGTGAATGCCATAGCTGAAGCAAAAGCAAAAGGGCTACCAGTTTATGGTGAAACCATTCTACTTTATGCATCCTTTAACGCAGACAATTACAAGGAACACGATGGCATGAAATACCACACATACCCTTCTCTAAAATTCGAGGAGGATCGTTTACGTCTGTGGGATGGGTTACTGAACGGAGACCTAGCTTTCGTAGGCACTGACAGTATTGCAACTAGCTATGAAGGAAAGATAGCTGGTAGGACCATCGCCGATGTCCAGGGTGGGAATATAGGTATTGAGATAAGAATGGGAGTAACCTACACGGAAGGCGTGATAAAACAGGGAATGTCATTAGAGCGATATGCAGACATTACTTCTACAAACGCAGCTAAGCTTCTAGGATTTTATCCAAGGAAGGGAGCAATAGCTGTTGGAAGCGACGCCGATATAACGGTAATTGACCCAAATTTTCGAAAAAAACTGACCATGAATGATTTACACCTAAAAGATTACAATCCTTGGGTAGGTTGGGACGTTGAAGGCTGGCCGACCACCGTAGTATTAAGAGGAAAATTAGTCCTCGAAGATAGGAAATTTCTAGGAGATCCCAAAGATGGCAAGCTGATTCCCAGAAAAATAGATTCGTCTGTGCTAACCAAATCAAGCTTCTAGTTATTTGAGATTCACAACAAGGAGATGGGATGCGTGCAGCAAGGATAATCGGACCCCAACGCATAGAAATTGTCGATGTGAAGGAACCCACCATCCAAGATGGTGAGGTACTCGTTCGAGTACAAATGACATCAGTATGTGGAAGTGACTTGAGACGCTTTGATAGGGCGTTACCAGAAGAGGAATATCCACTACCCAATGCGCATCCATCCCACGAATGCGCAGGAGTGGTTGAAGACAGCAAATCAGATCAGTATCAAAAAGGGCAAAGAGTCATAGCACTGCCATTTAACAGTACCGGTCTCGGCGAGTACATGTCAGTACCTGCATCTAGAATCATTCCACTCCCAAATGAAGGCGACTTAGCTACTTTGTTAATGTGCCAGCACATGGGGACCGTGATGTTTTCATGCAACCAAATAGGTAGCGTCATTGGTAAAAGTGTAGTCATTCTTGGGCAAGGAGCAATCGGTCTTAATTTCACGTACTGGATGCACAGGATGGGAGCCAAGCAAATAATCGTGACGGATCTAGTTGAACACCGACTGAAGGTTGCAAAATCACTTGGAGCTACACACACAATTAATGTAACAAATCAGAACTCGGTTTCAGAGATAACAAACGCAACTAACGGAGAACTTGCTGACGTCGTAATCGAAGCGGCGGGGGAGCCAGAGACTGTCAATGAAATGTTCAAAGTTCTTAAGCTTCAGGGCCTTGCTATAGTTTTTGCAGAACCCCGAATACATGACGAATTCTTGTTCAATTACGACCAAATGCAAAATCGTTTACCAACAATAGTATCAACTCTAAGTGCAAGGACAGATAAACCAGCTCAATGCATTAAGGAGTGCGTCGATCTGGTAGCTCAAGGTCGACTGGATCTTAGCCACCTAGTTACACACCGTTTGCCCTTTGAACAAGCTCAAAAAGCATTCGACATTTATAGCAAGAAACTGGATAACGTCCTCAAGGTAGTGCTCGAGATATGATAAACTCAACTTCATTAATTCTGGAGGGATATTTTGGCTGAACTTGGCAGGCTTCTAACGTCTATGATCACCCCATTTCAATCGGGGGGAGATGTTGATTATGAACGAGCTAAAGAACTTGCGATCAAATTGGTGAATTCAGGTAGTGACGGCGTGGTAGTTGCGGGAACGACAGGTGAGGCCCCTACCCTGACCCGAGAAGAGCAAACAAAATTGTTCGAGGAAGTCAGGACCGTAGTTGATTCCAATTTCACTGTAGTAGCTGGAACCGGCAGTAATAACACCGAGGAAGCAATTACATACACTCGCGATGCTGAAGAGGTAGGGGTAGACGCTGTACTGTTGGTAACCCCTTACTACAACAAACCTACTCAAGAAGGTATGTATCAGCATTTCAGATCGATAGCGGACAGTACAAAGCTGCCTTGTATTCTTTACAATGTCCCAGGCCGTACCAATATAAACTTGGCACCAGATACCACGGTGCGATTAAGTGAGATACCAAATATAGTCGGCATCAAAGAGTCGAGTGCAAACTTTGAGCAAAGTGCCTCCATAATTGAACAGGCTAGCGAAGGATTTTTGGTTTGGAGCGGTAACGATGCTGATACTTTCCCGATAATGTGTATGGGCGGCTATGGAGCAATTGCCGTAGCTACTCACTTAATTGGACGACAATTCAAAGGCATGATGGATATGCTTCTAGATGGGTCTATTGAAGGAGCAGCTTCTGAACACCGAAGACTATTGCCAATAATGACCGGAATTTATGATGTCACTAATCCTATACCGATCAGATACTTACTGGGAGTGGCTGGGTTCGATGTTGGAAGCCCGCGCCTGCCGTTAACTGACCCAGATGAGCAAACCAAACGAGTCTTAAAAGAACTCATAGCCAACTATCAGGTAGACCTAACTGTCTAAGTTCTTCGGCAACAGGAAAGTGAACGAAGCTTTAAATATATTTCAAGTCGCGCAGATAACAATTTGTTAGGCGGCTGTACACTACAATCTCAATACTAGCAACGAGGTTCAAATGATAATCGATAACCATATACACGCTTTTCCTGATCAAGGAGGGCCGGAAACAGGTCCTGATCCTGAATACCACGTGCTTATGATGCAACGAACAGTAAAGGATTTCTGGGGCCGAATGGTTTCAAGTCATACCGACCCAAAATACATTCCCGGGCCAGATGAAGATGTGGGTTTCAAGGTAGGGAAATATGGCAGATTCCATTGGAAGAAATTTGGAGAGTCTTGTTGGATACAAAGAGGCTCCCCGACATTTCAGGCCATGGAACATCCTCCAGAACAGATGATCGCACACATGGATTTAGCCGGAGTAGATATGGGAGTTATTCAGGCAGAATATCTTGAACTTAATGAAGGTCGAGAGTCATATTTCGCTGAGTGCCTTCGCAAGTGGCCTGACAGATTTATAGGAACTGCTGCAATAGATTACGATTTAAGCAAAGATGATCGTTACCTGGAATCAGAGATACGCAAGCTTACTCATGCCGTTGAAGAGGATGGATTCAAAGCCCTATTTATTTCCCATGTAGCAAATAGACAACCTATGAATGATCCTAGGTGTGATCCACTTTGGAATGAAGTTGTCAGATTGGGAATCCCGGCATACTTAAACACGGGGTTCACTTCCAGAGAAAACTATTTAGCACAACTTCAAAGAACTGAGGAAATTCTGGGTAAACATCCAGATCTCAATATCATAGATGCACATGTTGGCGGGAATATACGCCACCCATCAAATCCTGAT
Organism: uncultured Dehalococcoidia bacterium; assembly: GCA_964493125.1. Taxonomy (GTDB): domain Bacteria; phylum Chloroflexota; class Dehalococcoidia; order Lucifugimonadales; family QGNO01; genus QGNO01. The sequence goes on from CAZBMS010000025.1 coordinate 19,223, forward strand.
TATGTGGAAACTCCCCAAGAACTTGATAAGCTATTAAGTACTGGTCGCTTCTATATTGAAATGGGATATGTATTAGCTTACGAAAATTTCGATATCTGGGGGGAGGACTCTCAATACCCTTATCCTATACACAAACAGATCATCAAAACGATTTATGAGACCCATGGCGCTACTGCAATGGTATGGGGATCTGATATGCCTTGGGCACTAAGAATTTCTACCTATCGACAAAATGTGGATTTGATACGACTCCAAACGGAGTTTATGGACAAGAAAGACAGGGAGCTACTAATTGGCGGTAACTTAGCTCGACTTTTCAAGATTGTTTAGGTACTCCAACCTCCCCTACTTTGGGAATGATTCCCTGAAATAAATTAGTTAACTGTAATCCGTAACCAAGAAGGAGACTAAGGGCCCTGTGTCAGCAAATTCTCGTTGCCACATAAGAAACCAGCTTGATTAGTAAACAGTTACAAAATGGATTCAACAGTCAAAAACAATAATCCCCGCATTTTTTATGGCTGGTACATAGTAATAGCGGTATTTTTTGCCAACTGGATGGGCGCAGGGATTGGAGTGCCCGTTTTCGGCCTATTTTTTAAGCCAATGAGCTCAGACTTAGGATGGAATCGAGCGATCACTACCGTTCCACTTGTTATGCGGAATGCACTAGCCCAATTCACTGGACCAATAATAGGTCCTATGGTAGATAAATATGGTCCTCGGTATCTAATGACAATTGGAGCCATAATTGCAGGCGTTGGCACAATGCTAATGTCGCAAACAAATTCCGTTTGGCAGTTTTTTCTATTCTTTTCAATCATTGGAGCAATCGGGAATGCTGGGCTTAGCCACATAGTTACTAACACTGCTATAGCCAAATGGTTTATTGAGCATAGAGGCAGAGCTACAGGGTTAGCTGCGACAGGAATTAATGTTGGCGAAGCAGTAATGACACCACTAATACACGTGCTTATAACTACTATAGGTTGGCGCGGAACCTGGGTAATTATGGGATTAGTGCCATGGTTAATAATCGCTCCTAGTTCATATCTGCTTATGAGGCGTTCTCCAGAAGATATGGGGCTAAAACCCGATGGGGACATAAAACCAGCTCAGGACTCAGGAAGTGCTACAAAACCTACGCCCCGCCTAGAGGAACCAATCTGGACGCCGAGTGAGGCCTTCAGAACCCCTACCCTTTGGCTATTACTAGGCGCAATCAGTCTTGGCAATCTATCGGTAAGTGGAGTACTAACACATCAAATACCTTATCTCACTGATAACGGCCTTTCTCCAGGAATGGCCGCCCTAACACTAACAACTTATGCAATATTCGCAATTCCCTCAAAAATACTATGGGGATTCTTGTCCGAAAAAATTCACATTCGATACTTAGGGGCGATCTGTTTAATTGGAAGCTCTATGGGATTGATAATCCTAATGAACGCAGACACCAATACTGAAGCGTTGAGCTTTGGGGTTGTTTACGGCCTAACTAGAGGGTCCTGGGCAGTGGTGCAATCATTGCTTTGGGCAGACTATTTTGGCAGACATTTTCTAGGAAGCATCAGAGGATACACTGCGCCTTTTCAGTTGATATCTTGGCTAGGAGGCCCTATCTTCGCTGCTTTGGTATTCGACACCACCGGAAGTTACACTTATGCGTTCATGCTTTTCATAGCCTCATACATACTAGGAGCAGTGATGGTTTTGATCGCCAGCCCCCCCAAAGCAGTATCGACTCATAATTAGGCTTCTTAATCCCCCGTCAGATTAAGTATAAAACCTCATGAACTAGGACGTACTTTCCCGTTGTTTTCTGGAGTTCTCGGAAATGCTGAAACACTGGGCCCCTTAAACTCCAGAATTATCTGATGATGCCAACTATCGGCCACGTTGGTTATACTATGCTCTATCCCGCCACCCACTTCCGTATACTGGACATACCCTTCCTCGAACTCGTTAGGAGTAGCTTGGCTGCCATCTCTGTAGCTGCTAATTTTGCTGGGCGTTGTGTACACAAAAACGTAATCGTTCTCATGTCTATGATAATGGGAAGATTGTCCAGGCTGTAAACCCATACTCCATACTTTTATCCTGTCGTTTTCAAAAATTAACTCTGTGCCAACCTCTTTTGATATTTCTTCCTGTTTAGACATTTATCGCTCCATCTGAATGCTACATAGCAACAAAGAAATTACTACTAAATTTAACTAAGCCTTTCAGGAAATGCATATTCTCTTTTGGTGATGATTTCCAAGAGAGCCGGCTGCCCGTCAGAAACGATTCTTTCTGCTCTCTTAAGTCCGGGGATGATCTCGTTAGGGTTCTCAATTCGCTCGCTATAACCACCCATCGCTTTCACTATTTCTGCATAGTTGCCTGTCAAATCTTTTACACCATAACGTTCCTGCGCAATTGGAAACTGCGCTGGCCCATATATGCCCATACCGGAATTGTTAAGCAAAATGGTTAGGATAGGTATGTTCTCTCTCACACAAGTTTCAAAATCAAGACCTACCATGCCGAAGGCAGCATCGCCCATTACATTTATCGCCAATTTGCTCGGCTCAGCCATCTTTGCTCCCATGATTAGACCTAAACTGTGCCCAAGCTGAGTGGATTTCCCCCATCCAAGAAACCCTCTAGGGGTAACTGTTTCGTAAAATGGACTCATCTCATCTCGTGGGCTTCCAGAATCATGAGTTACTATTGATTTTTTCCGATCTATATTGTTCATCAAGTCCCATATCACACGGTAAGGGTTAATAGGGATTTCATCAGAAGTAAGTAAAGGCGTCCACTCTTTCAGCCACGCTCCTTTAACCGAATTTATCTCTTCTTTTACTGAATTACCCACTTTATTCGCTTTAGGAGACCGTTGTTTGACAGCTTCTATCAGTTGTTGCAAAACCAGCTTGCTGTCTCCAAGAATCGCGTAATCGGCCGTGTAATCTTTATTGATATCTCGTTCATCATTAGTGGAATGGACAATGGTTTTATCACTTGGAATCCGTGCCCCAAATGAGGTCAGTGTCATACTACTCCCTATCCCAAAAATAAGATCCGCATCACGAAGGAAATGTACTACTGCGCGTGTGGTAGTATGCCCGCCAGCACCCAAAGACAAAGGATGGTCTTCTGGAAATGCACTCTTCCCAGCCAAGGTCGTCATAACTGGAGCTGAAAGCATCTCGGAAAGTTCCTTTAATTCATCCGTTGCTTCTGCGTAAAGAACGCCCTGCCCAGCCTGTATAACAGGTCTTGAAGCATTAATTAATACCTCAGCGACTTTCTCTACATCTCGAGGGTCTCCAGCTGCTCTGTTAGGCTCTACGGGCCTATAAGTGTTTAACGAGTCTTCCAGTTCTGCCGACGCAATGTCACTTGGTATTTCAAGAAGAACCGGACCCGGATGACCGGTCCTCATTAGATAAAACGCTCGCCGCATTAGCTCTGGAATACGTTCCACCAAATTTATCTGAGCAGACCATTTGGTAATTTCTCTATAACTTACAGCTGGGCTAAAAGTCGGTGTAACGCCTGATCTGGCTCTTGAATCAGCAGCAGGGAACGCCAAAATTGGAACAGAGTCATCATAAGCCTGCGCAATACCAGGAAAAGCATTTTCAGCCCCTGCCTGCGCCTGCATAGCAAAAACTCCTATCCGTTTACCATTACTCACCCGGCTATATCCATCTACCAGGTTTACCCCCACACGCTCTTGCCGAAAAATTATTGGTCTAATTCCAACTTTTGCACACGCCTCAATTAAAGGGCTACTAGGTATACACCCAA
>CAZBMS010000026.1:0-21736 GCA_964493125.1 uncultured Dehalococcoidia bacterium
TGATCATCATGAAATACTGGTATATCCAGCTCTTCTCTAAGTCTTTCCTCAACGTAAAAGCAGTTTGGCGCAGCTATATCCTCAAGATTAATTCCACCGAAACCAGGTGAAATATGCTTAACTATTTCTATTATTTTCTCAGGATCACTGGTATTCAAACAGATTGGCCACGAGTTAACTCCGGCAAGCTCTTTAAACAACATAGCCTTGCCCTCCATCACAGGCATAGCTGCGGCAGGACCTATATTTCCTAGTCCCAAAACCGCAGTTCCGTCAGTCACAACCGCCACCGTATTGGATTTAGAAGTAAGCGACCACACTGCCGAAGGGTCACTGTTTATAGCCATACTTACTCTAGCCACTCCAGGCGTATAGGCCAACGAAAGATCGTTTCTTGTTTTTACGGGAATTTTCGATGCCATGGTGATCTTTCCACCCAAATGCAAAAGGAAAGTAGGGTCAGACACACTTCTGACAGAGACGCCATCGATAACATCTATAGTACTTACTATCTCAGCTCCATGATCAATGTCACGGGCGTTAACAGTTATATCCCTAATCATAGTCCCTGAGCTGGTAGATACGATATCTATCGCACCTATATCACCCCCAACCTTACCAATTTCCGTAGTGATAACTCCCAAATGGCCAGGAATGTTTTTATAAGCCACGCGCAACGTGACACTATAGGCGACTGCCGGATAACGATTACTCATACATCATACTCTTCATCTGTTTCCAAAATCTTCTTTCAATTCCGTCCCCTATAATATTATTATCTTACGGCAAATCCGACTAGTGAACAAAACAATCATCAAAAAACCACAAGATCCAGTGGACAGTTGAAACTACAAACCAGCCTAAATAAATAGGAATTGTATAACTTTGACCCCAAGGCAATAATTTAAGTTACTCTTCAATCATCACGTTACGTAAGATAACTTGTCCTATTGCACCTGAAAAAAGATTGGCATTTTTTTCATGGTTTTCGTATAATCACGCCCAACTAACCAGAGGGGAAGCTTGTGAAAGCATTTTCTTTCGCCGCACCAAAAACCATAAAAGAAATGAAAGATATACTTGCCGGCGTCGCAACAGTCGGGGAAATCCGTCCAATTATAGGTGGAACTGACCTCATAGAACAAGTTAAAACTGGCAGGAAAACACCATCCATAGTAATGGATATCAAACATATACCAGAAATGAACCGGATGGAATGGATCACCGGCGAGGGTCTCCACTTAGGAGCAGCTGTCTCTTGTACTGACACTGCTGCGTTTCCTATCATTCAACAAAGCTATGAATCAATCAGAGAATCGTGCGGGCTTATAGGATCCATACAAATTCAAAACCGAGCAAGCATAGTGGGAAACATCGCTAACTCAGCCCCTTCGGCCGATGGTGTACCCAGCGCACTAGTCCATGAAGCCATTGTTGTCCTAGTCGGTTCTTCAGGGACCCGTACAATATCGCTGGAGGATTTCTTTACAGGCCCTGGGAAAAATGTGTCTGAATCAGACGAAGTAGTGTTGGAAATCATATTGCCTCCCCCACCAGAAAACAGTAGCAGTCATTATTTGAGGTTCATACCCAGAAATGAGATGGATATAGCAGTAGCTGGTGCGGCAAGCCTATTAGCCCTCGCACCAGGATCCAAGACCTGCACTAAAGCAAGAATAGCTCTTGCGTCAGTGGGGCCAACTCCAGTGAGAGCTAAAGCTGCGGAAGCCTTTCTTGAAGGGAAAGATATAAATAACGAAATTATAGAAAAAGCCGGTGACTTAGCTATAGAAGCGGCAAGTCCCATTACTGACGTTAGGGGCAGCATTGAATATAGAAAAGACCTCGTCAAGGTTCTGACGCAAAATACTTTACGCATGTGTTTGAGTTCATTAAATCAAGATTTATAATCTAGCCATATATCTAGGAGAGTTCTTTGCCTAAAATCCGTGTCTCTTTTGTTGTGAATCAGGAGCCAGTCGAGATACTGGTTGAACCCTGGCAAACTCTGATGGACGCACTTAGAGAAGATCTAAGGCTTACCGGCACCAAAGAAGGTTGTGGGAACGGAAATTGCGGTGCCTGTACGGTTATGCTTAATGACAAAGCTATAAACTCGTGCTGCATGCTAGCAGCGGAGGCTGAAGGACAGAATTTAACAACGGTTGAAGGCCTGGCAAATGGTGAAGAGCTAGACCCACTACAGAAAGCCTTTATTGATTTCGGGGCTCTACAATGTGGTTTTTGCACTCCCGGGTTTCTCGTATCTGCAAGAGCATTTCTGAATGAAAATCCTAAGCCTTCAGAACAAGACATACGCCTCGCAATAGCTGGGAATCTTTGCAGATGCACAGGTTATGACAAAATAGTTAGGGCTATCCAACATGTAGCGGAAAGCAGCAACTGAATAATAGGAGATACTTACAAAAGTAACACTTAATCAACACACCGCATTTTGCAAAAGGGGGGAGCCTACCTTAAGGCTGAGAGGTTCTCTAGAAAGTGGAACGACCCCGAAAACCTGATCTGGGTAATGCCAGCGTAGGGACACGATCCTTTCGTAAGCAGTAAGCCACCCGGAATGGGTGGCTTACTTAGTTATTGTAGCCTTTACTTAATCAGAACTGTATCAGGAGAAAAATAATGTACAAAAAACATGGTCTCGCCATGACTGTAACGTTACTAATAGTCCTTTTTATGACTTTGGGCTGTGGGACGGAAGAAGAAGACTCAGAACTGGTTATTATGACACACGACAGTTTTGATATCAGCAAAGAAATCATATCCGAATTCGAATCTGAAAACAACGCGACGGTCGTTATCCAAAAAGCTGGGGACGCCGGACAGACACTAGTTAGAGCAATACTTGAAAAAGGCAATCCGTCAGCGGATTTACTATACGGCATTGATAACACCTATTTAGGACGGGCCCTTGATGAAAACATATTTGATGCCTACAAACCCGAATTGCTATACAAGATCCCCGAAATACTTATATTGGACCCTACTAACCACGTCACACCAATAGATTACGGCTACGTAACACTAAATTATGACAAAGATTACCTCTCAAAGGCCGGCTTAGTACCTCCCAGTACCTTGGAGGAACTTACCGAAAATTCGTGGAAGGGTAAAGTTGTGGTAGAAAATCCAGCTGTATCTTCACCAGGCCTGGCCTTTTTACTAGCAACAATTGATTACTTTGGCGAAGATGATGATTATGACTATTTAGATTTCTGGAAAGCAATGAGATCGAATGACGTGCTAGTAAAGGACGGATGGAGCGACGCATATTACACTGATTTCTCGCTATATGGAGGAGATAGGCCCCTAGTTGTCAGCTATGCGACTAGCCCAGCAGCAGAAGTCTATTTTTCTGAAATAAAGTTGCTGGAACCACCGACCGGTAATGTTTTAATCGATAAAGGGTCTTTTCTCCAGATTGAAGGCATCGGAATACTAAAAGGTGCCAACAGTAAAACTCTTGCGAAAAAGTTTATCGACTTCGCATTAGGAGTTAGATTCCAAGAAGATTTACCTGCAAAAATGTTTGTATACCCAGTAAACATAGATGCTAAGGTTCCAGACTTTTTCAAATTTGCAGAGATTCCAACTGAACCTGCTGATATTACTCCCGAGGAAATAAACGCCCACCGCGATCAATGGATCGAATCTTGGACAACTACAATGATGAGATGAAATCAATCTCCCAAGCAACAAAATCAGGCCGAATAAAATCACGAGGCTTCGGCATTGAGATGGATAAGATACTTCTCATCTACAAGAGTCGACCAAAATGACCGCACGCCGGATCCTAATCTTAGGCCCAATATTGTATCTCTCAGCCTTCTTTTTCTATCCGCTAGTCGCAATATTGGGTCGCAGCATTAACACAGGTGATGGGCTCAACATTACTCCTTTTATGAGCATTCTGGGGGATTCATACTATTTAGGTCGTGTTTGGTTTACTATCTGGCAAGCAACAGTATCCACAGTTGTAACTTTACTACTTGGCCTGCCAATTGCTTACATCTTTGCCCGACATGAATTCCGAGGCAAAACCCTATTAAGGGCAGCCAGTACCGTACCATTCATAATGCCAACAATAGTAGTAGCCATGGGATTCATTTCCCTGTTTGGCCCTCAGGGTGCGTTGAATTCCCTACTAATGAATCTATTTGGCTTCGAACATCCTCCAATCCGAATTTCCAACACTTTAACAATAATATTCATGGCACATGCATTCTATAATTACGCAATAGTAGTCAGGGTGGTATCAGCTTTTTGGGCAAACTTAAATCCTAGACTCGAGGAAACAGCAGCTGTGCTAGGTGCGAGCAAACTAAATACTTTCATGACTGTCACTTTGCCTCTTCTTTTACCATCGATAATTTCCTCAGCCATATTAGCCTTCGCGTTCTCGTTCACATCCTTCGGCGTGGTACTGGTTCTAGGAGGACCTCAGTTTGCCACCATGGAGGTAGCAACTTACGAACTAACAGCAAAGCTATTCCGCCTTGAACTAGCAGGTGCCCTTGCTATCATTCAGCTATTCTTTACTTATGTATTTATGCTCTTATACGCACGAACCCAAGATAATATAGCTGTAAGATCAGACTTGGTGCCCCGTGAGTTCACAAAAATAAACAAGAGGACTGTCCGACAAACACTGAGTTTGATACTTATAATTCTTACCTTGGTAGCAATACTGTCACCACTCCTTATATTGATCGAAAGGGCAATGACAAGTGGGGACGGCTACTCTATAAATCACTTTATGAGTCTGTTCGCAAATGACAACGGCTCATATTTTTACCTAACACCAATTGCAATAATTGCCAACTCAGTTAGGTTTGCAGCCATGACTACTGTGATCGCTTTGCTAGTAGGAACTAGTGCAGCATATTTCCTTACGAAGTCGTCTAATCGAAGCTCCTGGTTTCAAGATGCATTCTATATGATGCCCCTTGGGGTTTCCGCAGTAGTAATGGGGCTCGGTTACCTCCTAGCCTTCAATCGACCACCAGTGGACCTACGAGGCTCATGGTTGATATTAATAATAGCTCACTCTCTTATTGCATACCCTTTTGTGATAAGAAGCGTACTTCCAGCATTACGAGCGGTACCAACTCAACTTCAGGAATCATCAGCGGTATTAGGTGCGTCACCTACGAAAACATTCATCCATATTTATTTACCAATATTGACTCCTGGGCTTATTGTCGGAGCAACCTTCGCATTCGCTGTGTCAATGGGAGAATTCGGGGCTTCACTCCTGCTAGTTAGACCTGAGTTCACCACTATGCCAGTCGCAATATTTCGACTACTCGGACAACCCGGAAGTTCCAACTTTGGCCAAGCACTTGCCATGAGCAGCCTTTTGATGATGATAGTAGCTGCAGGGTTTATAGCGATAGAAAGATTACGTTATAGAAATTCGGGTGGATTCTAAATGGCAATATTAGAAGTCTCGGCAGTTTCTAAATCATTTGGTGGAAAATATGCAGTGCAAAATATGTCATTGACCGCAGAGCAGGGCAATATAGTTTGCCTCTTAGGACCTAGCGGCTGTGGCAAAACCACTCTACTTCGGCTCATAGCGGGGCTTGAAGAGCCCGATCATGGCTATATTAAATTCAATGGTGAACTACTCGAAAATCAGCCTGCGCAAGATCGCGGTTTCGGATTGATGTTCCAAGACCTGGCACTATTTCCTCACATGAACGTATTTCGTAATGTCGCCTTCGGCCTCCACATGAAACAGTTACCCAAGCAAGAAATCAGGAGCAGCGTAGAACAACTTTTGGAGTTGGTAAGTCTTGTTGGATACGAGGACAGAAAAATACACCAGCTTTCAGGTGGTGAACGTCAAAGAGTAGCTTTAGCCAGGTCACTGGCGCCTCAACCCAAACTCCTGATGTTCGATGAACCTTTTGGCTCTCTTGATAGAGAATTAAGTGAAGCGCTTCAAATAGATGTGCGCAACATAATAAAAACCGTAGGCGTCACTGCTATTTACGTAACGCACGACAGAAACGAAGCGTTTGGAATGGCGGATTCTATAGTAGTGATGGAAAACGGCACAAGCATTCAAGCTGGAAGTCCCCACGAACTCTTTACCAAGCCTAAAAGTGAAATAGTCGCCAAGTCTTTAGGATTAAAAAATGTCTTCTCATCTCGCCTCAAAAAAGCTTCCAAAGAGATGAGCATTATATCATCTTTAGGGATCCTTAAAATCGACCAAAATAACTATTACACCTACAAGGATGGCAGTGAAGTTCTTGCAATAATAGATCAAACAGCAATATCAATATCTATTAAAAAGGATAAAACCAAGTCCCGAGGCAATGTACTCGAAGGTGTTGTTGAGATGCTTAGATTTCAAGGCCCGTACACTGAAATTATCGTCCGCTGTGGAAAAGCAAAGTTAAGCTGTCTAGTAACACAACAGGAATTGAGTAATCCTGAAATGATCGATGCAAAAGTCTCAGTAACTATCCCCGCATCCGCAATTAGATTGTTAGCGAAAGAATAAGCAGATTCATAATTTTATCCAAGAACCTCAGGATTCACACACGACGGCATTGGTTCGTCACTAAGCCGAGCTTTTATGTTCTGTGCGGCTAGCACAGCCATGTCTCTCCTTGTTCTCTGACTAGCGCTACCTATGTGTGGGGTAATTACAACATTTGAGAGGGTAAGCAACGGATGATCTGCAGGAATAGGCTCAGGTTCGGTAACGTCTAATCCGGCTCCAGCGATTCTGCCTTCCTTTAAAGCCTCAAATAACGCAATATTATCAACCACAGCACCGCGCGCTATATTAATAAGAATCGCGGCAGGCTTCATCAAACTTAACTGTGCTTTCCCAATAAAATGATGTGTTTCTTTCGTCAAAGGGGTTGTAATGCACAAGAAATCTGCCTGCTTTAAAGCTGTATCAATGTTCTCACAATACTCGAACCCTTCTCCTATGTCGTTTCTGGGTGATCTGTTGTGATACAAGACTCTCATCTCAAATGCCTTCGCGCGTTTCGCGAATTCATACCCTATCTTACCCATTCCGATAACACTCAATGTTGATCCCGCTAAATCCACTCCTAGATATGCCGACGGATGCCAATTTTGCCATTTACCATCTCTAACATCCCTATCACCAGCCACAATTTGCCTTGACACAGCCATCATTAATGCAAATCCCAATTCAGCAGTGGTCTTTGTCAGCACTCCAGGGGTATTCGACATGACAATGCCAAGGCGAGTTGCTGTTATGACATCCAAATTATCAAACCCAACTGCCATGTTTGCAACTACTTTAAGTCTTCCATTACTAACTGCGAGTACATCTTCGTCAATTCTGTCCTCGGTATTAGCCAGTATCGCATCTACATCCTGTGTCTTGGACAACATTTCTACTTTAGATGGAGCCTTGTAATCCGGCCAAACTTCAACAGATGCAACCGTTTCAAGTAAAGCTATGGCCGCTTTATCTACCTTCCTAGTTACAAAAACTCTGGGTTTCTCCAAAATTCCCTCCCGGTTTACATAAAAAAGAGGGGCCATGACAGGCCCCCCTCTTTTTCTCGACCCGAAATCCTTAAACGGCCCCAGAGTCTTTCAACGCCTGGACCTTCGCGCCATCGTATCCTAGTTCAGATAGCAATTCATCTGTATGCTGACCCAATCCTGGGGCAGGTCTATATTCTTCCTCTTGACCCATCTTCAACGGATTACCAATCACCCGATATTCACCCAAAGTAGGATGCTGAACTGTGGGAGTCATATTGCGACTAACCACTGATGGGAATTCAAAAGATTCTGCTATCGTATTGATCCTCGCTATAGGCATCTGATTACCTAACTCAGAATCCCATTCGTCAGCAGTCTTTTTAGAAAATACGCGACCAAGAAACTCAATGATCTCCGCCTTGTGCTTCAAGCGATCACCAGGTGTTGCAAACCTAGGATCATTCGGTAGATCCTGATACTCTTCTGGATACATCTCTGCAAGTTTATTTGCTAACTGCATATACAGGGGTTGGTTCGCAAATTGTATCTGGACCCACCTACCGTCTTTACACTCTAACGCAGCTACCGGAACATTGGTGGGATGCGTTGATCCCAAAGGTCCAGGCTCAGATCCAAACAATAAGTAGTATTGTCCAATGTAGGCTTGAAGTGTGAGCATGGTATCCAATAGCGATATGTCTACATGTCGCCCTTCGCCGTTACGTTCTCGATCAACCAAAGCTGCTAGGATACCTGAAAGGGCTGCGTAAGCACCGGCCAAATCCCCTACGGGTGACCCCATGGTAGACGGTGGTTGGCCAGGTTGGCCGATTACACTCATGACGCCACCTGATGCCTGAATCGTAGTATCAAAGGCTGGGCGATTAGGGTCAGGTGCGCCCTCGTGACCAAAACCGGAAATGGAACAATAGACCATCTTCGGGTTAATTTTGTGAATAGTATCGTAATCTATACCAAGGCGAGGAGGGACAGATGGACGATAGTTTTCCACCATCACATCAGCAGTTTTGACGAGATCGTAGAAAGTTTCCTTAGCTGAATCCTCTCTAAAGTTTAAGGTGATACTACGTTTGTTGCCATTAAGACCTAAGAAATAATAACTCTCGAGGTCCTTATATTTTGGCGGAAAGTTACGTGACGGATCGCCTGTGCCAGGCTGTTCCACTTTGATCACGTCAGCACCCATATCTCCCATAATACGGCAGCAAAAAGGACCGGCAAGTACCTGGGTCAAATCTAGAACGCGAATGCCTTCTAATGGTTTAGTCATGAAATCCCTCCCTGTTATTCAATAACTGATTTCAGCTCGAGTTTAGGTGTGCCCAAAGCCACTGTCAAGGGCGCCGATAATGTTTAAATCTAACTCCCTTCTGTATATACTTAGCCAAACTCGACCATTTGAGGGGAAACCATGACAACCGTTGCTGAACTTAAACAGGCGGCAATAGCCGCTATAGAAACAAGAAAGGATGAAATAAAGGATATAGCCCAACAAGTCCTAAATAACCCAGAAACCGGTTTCACAGAACGAAAAACAGCCAGCCTAGTAAAGAAGCATTTCGATGCTCTAGGCATTTCTTATCAAGACAGCTTGGCTATAACTGGTATAAAAGGGAAAGTAGCGGGCGGAGCCGGGCCAGGACCAGCAGTCGCTGTGATCGGAGAGCTTGATTCGTTAAGGGTTTTAGAGCACCCCTACCATGACGAGGTAACTGGCGCCGCACATGCATGTGGCCATCATTGCCAAATAGGTAGCATGATCGGGGCCATGATAGGACTCTTAACACCAAATGTTATACAAAATCTGTCTGGAAGCATCGTACCTATCGCTGTACCTGCTGAAGAATTCATTGAAGTCGAACGCCGAATGAATTTAAGGGAAGAAGGCAAGGTTGAATTTATGGGAGGTAAACAAGAGTTTATTAAGCTAGGTGTTTTTGACGATGTGGACATGGCAATGATATGCCACACAACAAACGACCAGTTCAAATTGGGCGTCGGGGGTACTAGTAACGGGCATGTAGTTAAATTTGTGCAATACACAGGTCGCGGAGCCCACGCGGGCGGGGCCCCCCACATGGGAATCAACGCGCTTAATGCTGCTATGATCGGCCTTTCAGCAATAAACGCAAATAGAGAAACCTTTAGAGAGCAGGACACAATCCGAGTACACGGGATAATGACTCGCGGAGGGGATGCGGTGAGCGCCGTGCCTTCCAACGTAACGCTTGAGTGGAGAGTACGAGGCGGAAACCTCGATGCAATTGTAAATAACAGTTCGAAGGTAGACAGAAGCTTCAGAGCTGGAGCACTTGCCGTTGGAGCTAAGGTAAGTATTACAAACATAGCGGGGTACATGCCTATGCGCAACAACAAAACGCTGCAGGATATGTTTACCATCAACGCCAACGATGTAGTAGGTAAAGAAAACGTATTGGTCAGACCTGACACACATAATGGCGGAGGATCAACTGACATGGGGGATTTAGCCCAAATTATGCCCCTAATCCATCCATATTGTGGTGGTGCCACTGGAACAGGACACGGCAAAGACTACGTCATACAGGATTATGAAATAGCTGTAATTCAACCAGCAAAAGCTATGGCTATGACTGTAATTGACTTACTTTCAGAACAGGCAGTAAAAGCGGTAGAGGTAAAAACTACGGATAAAGCTCCAATGACAAAAGATCAATACCTAAAGTTCCAGCGAGAACGAAATCAGGTAACAGAATTTGACGGATCTGAATCTTAGAACGTTCACATTTGCGTTGTAAACTTCTGATAACTTATGCCAAGATAAGTGCTGAAATGTACTTATCGAACCGCAATGCAAATGCCTCCAGGCGTTGAACCGAACACAGTCGTTATCGCAATTGCGATAGTCCTTGCCGCTGCGGTGGTTAAGGGCACTACTGGCTTCGGATTTGCTCTTGTATCCACACCACTTCTACTCCTTTTTTGGGAGCCAAAAGTGTTAGTCCCTATATTCCTGCCATTGAGCATCATTGCAGATGTACTTATAGTGGCCCAAACATGGCGAAGGGTCGAATGGATGAAAGTGCTTCCGCTAATAACCGCTGGAATAGCAGGCGTACCTGTGGGCGTGTATTTACTCACTACAGTGCCAACAGATTTGCTGAAATTAATGGTCTCAGGCATAGCTATGTCCATGGCAATCCTTATGCTTATGGGCATAACAATTGCCATCTCCAGAGAAAAACTAGCTTCGGTAATTACAGGTTTTGTGAGTGGTGTGTTATCAACCAGCACAACTATGTCTGGACCACCTGTTGCGTTACTTATGATCAATCAACGATGGGAAAAAGAAACCTTTCGTGCCTGCCTAGCAATGTTCTTTCTAGTGATTCAAATAACCGGTATTTTATACCTAACTATCTTGGGAAATATCACACCAAGCACACTTACAGTTTCAATCGCCCTCTGGCCAAGTGTAATAGTGGGCAACCTTATAGCTATCAAAATTCTATCTCGACTTCCACAAAGTACATTTATCAGGATAGCCACTGTACTAGTGATGGTGACAGCGACAGTAGTAATTGTAGAAACCGCGTTAAATTTCAATATTTAGCGAAGCATACTACTAAGCACATCTCTTATCAGAGTATCCGGGACATCATCTCTTACTACAGCTTGTCCTAAATCCTTCAGGAGCACCCAGCGCAAACGAGATCCTTCGGCTTTCTTGTCCAATGCCATAGCATCATTCACTATCTCCATATCTACCTTAGGAATGCTAATCGGTAAATCAAATGAACGTAGAACTCTTTCCTGTCGCTCCACTAAAGTATCAGGAGTAATGCCAAGTCTATTTCCAATCTTAGCCGCTGCCATCATTCCAATAGCTACGGCTTCTCCGTGAAGCAAAACGCCATATTCAGTTGCAGTCTCCAAGGCATGTCCTAAAGTATGTCCATAGTTAAGCAAGGTTCTATAACCCAACGTTTCCCGTTCGTCCAACGAAACAATTCTAGCCTTTATCCCCATCGAACGCTTTATCACATCAGTCGTAACTACGTGATCCAACTCAAGCAAAGATTCCTTTTCACTCTCAAAAATTTCAAATAACCCAGGATCCAATATAAGTCCATGTTTGATTCCTTCCGCCCAACCTTCCACAGCCTCTCTTCTCGGAAGTGTAACGAGTGTTGATACATCTGCAATTACCATTAAAGGTTGATGAAAAGCACCTACGAGGTTCTTCCCCTGTTTTAAATCAACAGCAGTTTTCCCGCCTATGGAAGCATCCATCATTGCTGCTACACTAGTAGGAGCCTGAACAAAGTTCATACCTCGGTTATAAGTAGACGCAACAAATCCAGCAAGATCCCCCACTACCCCTCCCCCAAGCGCAATTATTGTTTCATCACGCTTTGCCCTGTTAACAACTAACCAATCATAAATCCTTCCTGCAGTATCCAAAGTTTTATTAGCCTCACCAGCTTCAAAACAGAAAAGTTTCGCCTCTATGCCGGAAAGTTCTAACGCCTTCAGTAGTCCATCACCGTAAAAGCCAGCAACAGTATTGTCTGATATAACGTAGGCAGGGTTAGGTCGCCCTATATCATTCAACAGCTCACCCAACTGTCCAAGAAGGCTCCACCCAACCAAAAGAGGGCACTCGCCATTTTTTGAATTTACTACTGAAACAAATTCGGGGCTCTTCTTTATTGAATCACTAGCATTAACCACTTTTCCGGAAAATCTTGCCCAAATGCGCACAACCTCCTCAGCAACCTCCTGAACAGAAAGGCGGTCTGTATGAACAGTCCAATCAGCAGTAGCATATGCAGGTTGGCGTTCAGCTTTTTGAGAACGGATGCTCTTCAAGGGATCCTCACTTTTGAGCAACGGTCGGACTGCCTCTTCCCCATAAATCTCTTCCTGTTTTTCCAAACGGTCACGAATTGTTTCCGGTTTGGCGTCCAAGCTAACTATCAAGCCAGTAGCTCCTATAACTTTCAAGTTCTCCTGAATCGTGATAGCCCCGCCACCAACTGCAACAACTCTATTTTTTCCCTCGCAAGCAATCTGAACAGCCTCCCGTTCTTTAGTGCGGAAGTACTCCTCTCCGTGATCATTAAATATTACTGAGATGGGTTTGCCCTCTCTCTCGACAATATGTTGATCGGTATCTATAAATTCCCAACCCAAGATATGGGCGACCACCTTTCCTACGGTAGACTTACCAGTTCCTGCGTATCCTGTAATAACAATATTTTGCAAATCAGACTTCCTTGGTGACCTCAGTCCATACGTTTGGCTGGCTAAAATCCTTCACAATTTAGATCGACTTTCTCATCTCAATATGAAGTATCCCAGCCTCCACAAAAATGTCTCCGTGTTCATGATACCCACTATTAACATAGAATTCTTTAACATAGTTTTGAGCGTGTAGAATCACAATCTTGATTCCCAACTTCAAAGCCTCATTTTCTAAGAACCCCAATATAGCAGATCCAATACCGTTGCCTCTCCGAGACTCCTCAACTGCCATTCTCCCAATGCGAGCCTCTGTGTCATTATCAACGATTAGCCTACCAGTACCAACGATGTCATCTGAGAAATAGGCCACTGCATGGACGGCAAAATCATCAAATTCATCAATTTCCAGATCCGGAGAAATTCCCTGTTCTTCTATAAATACCCGTGACCTAATAACCTTAATGGCTTCGAATTCGTGTTGGGAATCCAATCTTTTTACTTTGATAGTCATCAAATTGAATTATATCAAAACTTGGATTATGGAATTCGCAAAACTATTTTGCCAAAAACATCCCTAGACTCCATAAGCCTATGAGCCTCCCTAGCTTCTTCTAGCGGAAATACACGGTAGACTACACCACGCAACGAACCGAAATTTACAAGATTCATGAAATCCTTGAATTCTCTTCTGCTGCGAGTCCCAGAACCCATTATGTTAAGCCCCTTAGTAAACAGTTGCCCAAGATGTAAATCTACCCGATGGCCAGAAGTCACTCCACACGTAACGAACCTACCACCCCTCCTCAAACTAGCATAGCTTTCTTCCCATAAAGAGGCTCCAACGCTATCAAAGATTACGTCCACACCATCACCATCAGTAAGGCCTTTCACAAAACTCCTGAATGCTGGATCGACATTATAATTGAAGCCCGCCTCGGCCCCCAATTCCTTTGACTTATCTATCTTGAAATCATTACCAGCTGTAACTAATACTCTCGCATTCATAGCCCGAGCAACCTGGATGCCCGCAGTTCCTACTCCACTTCCAGCCGCATTGATTAAAACCGTCTCACCCGGCTGCAATCCCGCCCTAGTAACCAAACAATGCCAGGCAGTGTGAAAAACCAAAGGTATCGATGCGGCTTCTTCGTACGACATCCAATCCGGAACGGAATGAACATTTTGATATGGTGCTTTGACATATTGTGCATAGCCCCCCCATAAATCAACACCCATGTTTTTCGGCCTTCGGCACAGTTCGTCCTTTCCGATAATGCAATATTCACAACTGTCACATTTGATCACATAGTCAACCAATACCCGCTGTCCTACTTCAATACCTGAACACATTGACCCTACTGCAGCCACTTCTCCTGCCATATCCTCTCCGAGGACATGAGGAAACGACGGTATTCTCACCCCATTTTCTCCGGCTCGCGCATACAGATCCAGATGATTAAGCGCAGCTGCATAAATTCTCACTAACACCTCTCCTTCCCCTACTTCAGGTTCAGGAAGTTCCCCCATAACCAATTCTTCAACGGCACCTTGTTGTTGAATGTATACTGCTTTCATATGAAAAATCCTTGTGCTGGTTTATTCGTCCTTGACTAGAACGTTGTTTATTGGCCACATTCGAAAGGATAACGTTAAATAGGATCGAATCACATTGAGCAAATCGTACCATGTCTTTAATCGAATTGAAGCAGTCCATATATAAATTCGTAGATAAAATGAAACAAGATCGCTGGGGTCTGTTTTGTGACATAGACGGCACCATTTCGGACATTGCTCCAACACCAGCAACCGCAAAGGTACGCCCTCTGATCAAAAAATGTTTGGAAGCCATTCGACCTCATCTGGCAGTTACAGCCATTGTAACTGGAAGACAAATTTCACAGGCGATAGAAATGGTGAAACTAGAAAACGTGACCTATTTTGGAACTTACGGCCTAGAGAAATGTTATCAAGGTGTGCTAACTATCGCAGAAGAGGCTTATCAATATACAGAAAGGCTAATTAACGTATCCAATGCTATTTCTATGAATCTTTCGACACCAGAAGTCATCATTCAAAAAAAGCCGTTAGGCCTATCCCTGCATTATCGCCAAGCTAAGGATCCAATTAACACTAGAAAGCAAATACTGACAGTAATCAAATCGACAGGTGCATCAGACTGGATGAAAATATTCGAGGGGCGAATGGTTGTAGAACTCGGATTGCCAGTAGAAATAAATAAAGGCACGTGTATTGACTGGTTAGTAAACGAAGAAAGCCTAACTGGGTTAATAGTTATCGGAGACGACATATCAGATATAAGCATGTTCGAAGCTTCTAGTAATTTTCATAATACTCTTGGAACACATACTTTCAATATAGGGGTAATAGAAAAAGAAACATCGAATGAGGTTATTGATAACGTCAGTTATCAATTGGAAGGTGTTGATGATGTGGAATCATTTCTTACCTGGCTGAGCAAGAAATTAAACTCGAATACCGAAATGAATTTATAACTAATAAGATCGTTCCAAATTGATAACTTAGTTATAATTTTCCATTAAGTCCTTATTTTATGTGGCAATAGTTGCGTTGACACTCCCAACTTCGGCGCCTAGAATTTGACTTCTCACATCTATATCTGCCACAACCAAAACATTGAAGAGTTCAAACGATATAAGATCTGGCTTCTTAGAGTTCTTTCAAGGGAAGGACCATTTAGTCATGCCCAGTTCGTCATTAATACCTCCTCCTGACGACCCTACTCTTCTGTTAACTAGTGCGGGGATGGTCCAATTCAAACCTTACTTCCTAGGGGAACAAACCCCACCTAATCCCACCATGACCAGTGCCCAAAAATGCTTCCGCGTGACCGATGTAGAAGAAGTCGGGGACTCAAGCCATCTCACATTCTTCGAGATGCTTGGGAATTTCAGTGTGGGAGCATACTTCAAGGAAAAAGCTATCCAATGGGCATGGGAGTTTGTGACCGAGCGAATGGGGTTACCAAAGGAAAAGCTTTGGGCGAGTATCTATAAGGATGACGATGAAGCAAAGGATTTGTGGTTAGCCACTGGCCTACCTGAAAAACGTATAAGAAGATTTGATGAAAAAGAGAACTTCTGGGGACCTGCAGGCAACGAAGGTCCATGTGGACCTTCTAGTGAAATTCACTATGATTTCGGTGGAGAATGCAGGATAGGTTTGCCAGAAGAGAAGTGTGGACCAAACTGCGAATGTGGAAGATTTTTGGAACTATGGAATCTTGTATTCATGCAATTATACCAAGATAAAGATGGTGGAAGGTCTCCCCTACCAAAGCCGAACATCGATACAGGAATGGGTTTAGAAAGAGCGTGCCTAATTCTTCAAGGAGTTAATTCACTCTATGAGACTGACTTATTCAAGCCAATAGTAGACAAGGTTTGTCACATATCTGGGAAATCCTATGGGGAAGATGAAGAAACCGACGTAGCGATAAGGGTGCTTGCCGAGCACTCAAGGAGTGCCGCTTTTCTCATTGCAGACAGCGTGGTTCCAGATAACCAAGGCCGTGGATATGTCCTTAGGAGGCTAATCCGACGGGCTATCAGATTCGCCCGTAAATTAGGGCTTGAAACTGGAACAAATGAAAACCTTGATGATGCAACCAGATCCATCCTGGCCGCGATAGCTCAAGTAGTAATAGATCAGTCCAAAGAAGTGTACCCAAATCTTGGAGAAGGACGTGACTTCATACTCCGAGTACTACAGCAAGAAGAAGAAAGATTTAGCCAAGTATACGAAACGGGAATGGCAATTCTAAATGAAATGCTCGATAGCACAACAAGCGGTTCCCTTAGTGGAAAGGACGCATTCGTTCTTTACGACACCTACGGATTTCCTTTCGAGGTAACGTCCGAAATCGCTCAGGAGCATGGCATTACGGTGAAAATGGCTGACTTTGAAAAGGAAATGACCCTACAGAGAGAGCGCGGCAGAGCGGCAAGTGGCTCCTTTGCTGGTCAATTCGATGCTCAACGCCAGTTTCAAAGCATGGGTATACAAGAAGTACAGTTTCTTGGCTACGATACAACAAGTTCTCCATCTACAGTCATAGGAATAATGATAGATGGATCACCTGTAGAAAAAGCATCCAAAGGACAATCAGTAGAGGTGATTCTAAAAGATACGCCCTTCTATCCTGAAGGCGGCGGTCAAGTCGGGGATAAAGGCTTGATCGAAGGGAAGGGATTCAATATACAAGTTATTGACACCCAGTCACCAGTAGCAGGGATAATCGTACATTCTGGTAGCGTCCTTGAAGGCACTGTAATCAACGGTTCGGAGATTGTCGCTAGTGTTGATGCAGAAAGGAGATTGGACGCCGCCCGTAATCACACTGCAACTCATCTGCTCCATGCAGCACTAAGGGTGGTTCTAGGCAATCATGTAAGACAAGCAGGCTCGCTAGTAACTCCTGAAAGACTAAGGTTCGACTTCACTCATGTAAGTCAAATGACTACAGAGGAACTGGAACAAGTCGAGAAATTAGTAAACTATCGGATTAAATCTAACGTTCCAGTAGTAAAACGCGATACAACATTCAGAGAGGCTGTTTCACAAGGAGCACTAGCATTTTTCGGGGATAGATACGCAGACGAAGTAAGAGTAGTAGAGATAGCAAACGGTGACAGATTCAGCTTCGAAGTTTGTGGGGGCACTCACGTCAGAGCTACCGGAGACATCGGTTATTGCCATGTTACTGGTGAAAATGGCATTGGGGCAGGAATGAGACGATTGGAAGCAGTTACGGGAAAGGCTGCGGAAGCTCTTGTAAACGAACGAGCCGACTTGTTGAGGCGAGTCTCCACGCAGCTAGATACCTCGCCAAATAATTTAGAAGCTCGAGTCGCCTCATTGCTTACGGAACTATCTAAATTGAGAAAAGACATTGCTGCCACTGAAAGAGCAAGTGGGAGAGATCAAGCTGAAGCATTACTCAGCACTGCTAACGACATTAACGGATTCAAGCTTGTGTCAGGTCAAGTAGAATCCAACTCAAACGAGGCGCTCAGGGAACTGGGCGACTTGATAAGAGGAAAGTTGGTTAGCGGAGCAATAGTAATAGGATCCGTAATCAATGACGCTCCAATACTTCTGGTAATGATAACGAAAGACCTTGTAAACAAGGGCTTAAATGCAAGCGAAGCCGTTAAAACAGGAGCTAAGCTTATAGGCGGAGGCGGAGGCGGCAGAGCAGACATTGCACAGGCTGGAGGGAACCTGAAAGCTCACCTTGAAGAAGGTCTCCAAGCCTCAGTACAAAGCTTAGCAAATCAGATAGAATGAGAACTATCGGTCTTGATGTTGGCGAACGGCGAGTTGGGATTGCCATTTGCGATACGGCCGGAATCCTTGCAACACCCTATTCAGCGATAGAAAGAAAGAGTCTAGATCGGGATATTTTAGCAATAAGTGAAATAGCAGCCAAAGAGGAGGTCATGAGAATAGTAGTTGGTATGCCATTTTCACTCGATGGATCTGAGGGCTATCAAGCAAAAAAAACCTTGATATTTTATGAGGCTATAAAGGAAGCGATTGCACCGATCCGTGTAGAGCTATGGGATGAACGGTTTAGCACTGATGAAGCAGCTCGCAGACTAGCTGAAGCTGGAGTCGCTCCATCTCGAAACAAAGCTAGATTGGATGCATCAGCCGCAGCTGTAATTCTACAAAGTTATCTAGACACTAATCGAATGTCATGACCGAACAAATGGACCGTGTATTAGGGATTATCGGGTACCCTATTAGCCATTCAATATCGCCTATATTTCAACAAGCTGCTCTGAATTACCTCGGTATTGAAGCAAAGTATTTGGCTTGGGAAACCCCGGCAAGTAACCTGTCGGAACGCATAAATTCTCTAAAAGAATCTCCAGTAATAGGTGCAAACGTAACAGTTCCTCATAAACAATCCGTGTTGCCCTTATTAAACGATCTATCTAAAACAGCTCGTGCGATCGGGGCTGTAAACACCATAGTAAACGACCAAGGTGTGCTATATGGACACAACACTGATGTCTACGGATTCATGAAAAGTTTGCAAATTGAAGCGGATTTCCACTCAAATGGTAAGAGTGCACTAGTATTAGGGGCCGGTGGATCAGCAAAAGCAATCGTCTATGGCTTGTTAGGGGACGGAATCAAAAAGTTGGTCATATCAAACAGAACCCCAAGTCGGGCAGTTCAATTGAAAAAGGAATTAGGGAACCCAGAGAATGTCTTAGTCGCTATGCCCGAATCCACCGATATGCTGCATCACCATGACTTAATAGTAAACTGTACTACACTCGGGATGAAAAACGGTCCAGGAGAAGATAAATCGCCGATTTCCCTACAACACATATCCGAGACCTCATTGGTTTACGATCTTGTGTACAACCCACAAAAAACTCCATTAATTAATCAGGCAATGGAGATCGGTGCACAGGCCATTTCTGGTCTAACTATGCTCATTTACCAAGGCGCTGAGGCTTTCCGCTTATGGACCGGCATTAACCCTCCAACAGACGTGATGCTTCAAGCGGCCGAGAAGGCACTTAAAGGATAAATGGTGAATCCAAAGGTGCTACTGGTTGAAGGTTAGACGCAATAATCCTAAAATGAAGTATCAGTCTGTCTAATTTTTAAGATAAAAAAAGATATATTATTAAGGGAATCGATATATGTTCAGGTATTTCACAGCTGGAGAATCGCATGGGAAAGGACTTACAGTTATAGTTGAAGGTCTTCCAGCTGGTATCCCCATTAGCGAAAATTTCATACTTAACGATATGGGTCGCCGTCAACAAGGTTACGGAAGAGGACCGAGACAACAGATAGAACAAGATAGAGCAGAAATTCTGTCTGGAGTACGTCACGGGTACACACTTGGAAGTCCAATTGGAATGTGGATCGAAAACCGAGACTTTGCTAACTGGACAGAGTCGATGGCCATAGATCCTGTTAGCGAAGATGCAAAAATAAGAAGGGTTACTCGTTTGAGGCCCGGGCATGCTGACTTTCCAGGTATTATGAAATACGGACATCACGACGTTCGCAACATTTTGGAGAGAGCCAGCGCACGGGAAACAGCTGCACGGGTAGCGGCAGGAGCTCTGGCTCGTCGTTTCCTCGAAGAATTTGGAGTATCGATACATAGTCACGTGGTTTCAATCGGAGACGTGAAAGCTAACGTACCCGAAAAAATCGACTGGGATGCAGTTGAATCGTCGCCAGTCCGATGTGCTGATAAACAAGCCGAAGCAGATATGATTAAACATATCGACAATGCCCGTGACACTGGAAATACAGCTGGCGGAGTCTTCGAAGTTGTAGCAGAAAACGTGCCAGTTGGCTTAGGAAGTCACATTCACTGGGATAGAAAATTAGATGGATTGATCGGTCAAGCTATGATGAGCATAAATGCCGTAAAAGGCGTTGAGATAGGGCACGGTTTTGCGAATACTGAGAAGCCTGGTTCGGAAGTACACGACATAATTGAGCCCTGGAACGGTGACAGGAGACCATTCCATCACATTACAAATAAGGCTGGTGGAATCGAAGGTGGAATGAGTAATGGAGAGCCAGTCATTGCCCGAGTAGCCCTGAAACCCATATCTACCCTTAGTAAACCCTTACCTTCAGTTGACCTAGCGACTGGGAAACGAGTCAAAGCCCACTACGAAAGAAGTGATGTATGCCAAGTCCCTCCAGCGTGTGTAATAGGGGAATCGACAATGGCCCTTGTATTGGTCGGTGTTTTTCTGGAAAAGTTTGGTGGGGACCATCTTCAAGAAACTTTGCACAATTTTAACGGGTTCCTGGATGGGCTACAGCAATTCAAACCACTGGAAGATTCTTCCATATCGGACGAACGTCCTTCAGACGACGCCGTATAAAGACAAACTTTCCATCTATTGACACTTTATCGCGAAATCTTATAGTATCTTCGTGGCAAGCACTGATACTTTATATCATTATGACTACTCAATTATCAACAAGCGATCTGATAGCCGCCATAGAGGATCTAGGGTACAAGATTACTAATCCTCGTCGGGATCTAATTAACCTTCTAGGGGAAAAAAACCAGGGCTTTACTGCAGAAGAGATAAGCAAAGAGCTGATTCATGTCGGCAGGGCTACCGTTTACAGAACATTGCAATTACTTCTAGATGCCGGTCTAATTTGCAAGTTGGCCATGCCAGATATAACGCCTAGGTATGCACTATCTAGGCTAGGCCATCATCACCACACCGTTTGCAACAAATGTGGGGCTATAAAAGAATTTCGCGATTCAACCATCGAAAGACTATTAAAAGCAGCCGAACCAGACATCGAAGGAAGCCTGGTTGGACACAGAATCGAGTTTTACATAATCTGTGAAACTTGCATAGAACATTAGGTCCTAAATGAACCATTCATTCAAATTAAATACGAAATGCACCCTGTTGATACTTAGTATCAATACGATGGAGTACAAAAAGAACTGTAATAAAGAGAGGTTATACTAACTTGAAGAAAATATGTGCTCGTTCCATTAAACTGGCTCGTCCTGTACTTGCCATTTTTTGTTTACTAATAATTCTTGTCGGATGTGAACGAAAAGACCCGGATCCTGCTCCTCAAGACAAGATGCAAGTAGCAACCACAATTAACATTGTAGGTGATTGGGTTAGAGTCGTGGGTGGGGATAAAGTTAATGTGGATTCATTAGTTTCCACAAGCGGTGACCCACACACATTCGAACCAGGTGCACGTGAAATCACCAAATTGGCAGACGCAAAAGCAATATTCGCCATAGGCCTAGGTCTGGAGGCTAGTTGGCTGAATAAATTAATAGAGAATGCATCAAAAGACAGCTCCTCAATAATACACCTAGCGGAATCTGTTGACCCGATACATTGGGAAGATCATGATAAAGAAGCCGGCCACTCCGAACATAAAGATGAGGCCGAACATA
>CAZBMS010000027.1:0-20449 GCA_964493125.1 uncultured Dehalococcoidia bacterium
CCCAAGTCCAAGTCCGTCTCAGATCCATCCTTAGTAACAAATACTTCTCCATGCTGGTATGGAGACATAGTCCCAGGATCTACATTGAGATAAGGGTCCAACTTCATCACAGAGACCGATATTCCGTTGCTCTTCAAAATCCGCCCAATTGAAGCGACGCTAACGCCCTTACCTATAGAACTCACAACGCCGCCAGTAACAAAGATATATTTCGTAGTCATAAGCAAATCATCAATCTATATTCTTGAAGTGAACAATCGGTCGGGAAAGTGCCATCCGGCACCCTGAGTGAGCGGTTCGAATTTGCGCGTAAGAAACCACACTTTAAGTGGACTTTTGGTTCCCAGTAGCTCATTTAAGGTATTTAACGTCTAAGCCTGCGCATTTAATTAAAGCTCGCTGAGATTGTAGATGTGGTTTGAAAATAGTGTCAAGCATAATGCGACTAGATATTACTCAAATGAGCAACCGTTACGTTGTTAAAATCACACCTTTGGGTATTCGTACATCTCCAACATATGAGTTTAAATCGTTGATAGTGTCACACAGGTAATCCCAGCCGTACTAGATCTGGAACAAACTGGAACGTATGAAACCGGGCCTCAAGATTGACCTTTGTTGTCAAAAAATGTAACATCTTAAGCGTTAAGAGCAATGCGAAAGCAGCCGACGAGATGCGCATAACAGGTGGCGAGGCACGGGGAATTCAGCTCCTAGTGCCGCGTTCTCCCTATTTCAGACCAACCTCAGATAGAGTGCGATCAGCACTTTTTCAAGTGGTGTCAAAATTGTTGATTAAAGCTCGGGTGTTAGATTTATACGCAGGTAGTGGCTCTCTCGGAATCGAGGCGCTGAGTCGCGGAGCCGAACATGCCGATTTCGTAGAACAAAACCCCGTCCTATGCCGTACCATAAGGGATAACCTAAAAAAGACGACCTTGGATAGCAAAGGAGAGGTCCGGAAGTTAAGCGTTAGAAAAGCAACCTCTACCTTGAAAGGGCCATACGATTTAATACTGCTAGATCCACCTTACAACCGACCTGATTTAGACGAAACGATGGAAAAGCTTGGGAATTCAAACCTCCTTGCAAGCGAAGGATTAGTAGTCTTGGAACACAGTAAGCAACAGATCTCACAACAAAGCTATGGAGTCTTACAAAAGGATTCCGAGAGACGCTATGGAGACACATTATTAACTTTCTATAAAGAGGGATTGTCGTGACTTTAGGTCTTTATGCTGGTAGTTTTGACCCAATAACTAAGGGGCACATCGACATCGTCCAACGGGCGGCATCGATTGCAGGAAAACTCGTACTGGCTGTGTTTGATACTCCATCAAAGAACTTGATGTTCTCTACTAACGAAAGACTACAGTTGTGTGAAAGCGCTGTAGTAGGAATGAAAAATGTTGAAGTTACAAAGTTTGATGGTCTCCTAGTTGAGTTCGCCAAGTCGATCGGAGCGGATTTCATGATACGGGGGCTTAGGAACATTACGGATCTCGATTACGAAGTGGCAATGCTGATGATGAATAGAAAGCTGAATCCTAGCATAGACACGATATTTCTCTATACTAGCCAAGAATATCAATCCATCAGCTCTTCTTTAATAAAGGAGGTGGCCAGCTTCGGAGGCGATATAGCTGATCTTGTAACAGAAAATGTTGCCTTAGCGATGAAAAGTAAACTAGACATCAAGGCATCATAATAAAATAACTTGAAAGGGGGATATCATAGAAATCTTTGGTATTATCGATAAATTAGAATCATTGGCCAATTCTGGCACACGAATCCCTATGAGCAAGAAACTAGCAATAGATTCTGAGGCGCTTGTAGAACTCGTAGATCAATTGCGAGTATCCATTCCACAGGACATATCTGAAGCCGACGAAGTACTTAGAAAACGAGAAGAGTTACTCAATCAGTCTTTGGGTGAAGCAAAGCGTATTAGGGCATCCGCCGAAAGCGAGTTGCGTTCCAGAATAGCCGAAACAGAGCTAGTTAAAGAAGCTGAGAAAGAGGCTCAATCAATAGCAGATGAAGCTGAAGGAAAGGCCCAGCAAATACTAGATGCTGCCGAAACTCAAGCTGCAACGAAAAGAACTTCTGCTGATAGGTACGCTCAAGAGCAACTATACAAACTTGAAGAAGAGGTTAACAGCCTCCTTAGCACCGTACGAAATGGCATAGAGGTACTTGAAGCACAACAGAAGATTTCCAGTTAGTTGGTAGTGTACTAATATTAGTGAAGTCACGACTGTGACTGTTGTCTCTAAGCCATATTTTGTACTACTAGGCTCATGCTAATCCTAGGTGCCTGCTTGGAAATCGCCGCTCTGGCCTCCTCGCTTGCTAATCAAGCGTACATCTCCTATCTTCATTCCCCTGTCAACAGCTTTGGCCATATCGTAAATAGTCAATGCCGCGAGGCTTACTGCGGTTAGCGCCTCCATCTCAACACCTGTGTTCGCGTTTGTACTAGCAGACGCTGTTACATTCACGGCCGATCTCTCATCGTCCAAGTTAAAATCTAGAGAAATATGGTTAAGTGGTATATTGTGACAAAATGGTATCAAGCTAAATGTCTGTTTAGCCGCCATTATCCCAGCGACTCTAGCAACTGCTAAGACATCCCCTTTTTCGACCCCCCTCTCTCTGATCAAAGCAAGTGTCTCCGGTTTCATGTACACACTGCCTACCGCTACGGCATCACGCAAGGTGGGCTCTTTGCCAGTTAAGTCCACCATACGGCCCCTACCTTCCCCATCAAGATGTGTAAGCTCAACAAATTTATCTACTTTATCTGTCATTAAACTAATCCTATTCTTGCCCGAATTTGGCTAGTGGTCCTGAAGTGAAGCTTAGCCACATATCCCAATTTATCAAAACCATGCTTCATAGCTATCTCAGTGCCGTTATCTATAACCTTTGAAGACGCTCCCTTTGGTAAATCAATATCAATTTCACGACTTAATCTTTCAATACTAGCGATAAATTCATCACGGGCAATTATCGATGCAGACGCAACTGCCATATCAGATTCAGCCCTAGGCACCTGAATGAGGTTGATTTTGCGTCCTTTACTCATCAGTTCATCTCTAACGAATTTTTCGTCGCCAAATTGATCAACTATAGCAAGCTTACAATCCTTTAAATTCAAGACGCCTTCCAAAGCCCGTGCGTGGCACCGGCCAAGGAGTTTGTTGAGATTTTTCATTTCCGCGTAAAGTTCATTATATTCTTCAGGGGAAACCGTAACAGTTTCCCAGGTCACTAAACTCTTAATCTGCGATGCCATTGTCTTTATAGCTTTGTCTGATAATGCCTTGCTATCTTGCACACCAATCTCTCGTAGCTGAGATTCGGTTTCGTTATCAACGAAAGCCGCTACCGTTACCAAAGGACCGAAATAATCGCCTTTTCCACTCTCATCCGATCCAATTCTGGGACCCGAATACCCTTTGGGCAGCACAGTTTTTTTGGGCAAATCTGTTTTTTCTACAAAGCCCTGATCGGCTAATTTACTAACCCACTTATCCGTTTCATAACCCTGAAAAAGAACTTTATTAGTTTTGTAAACAGTAATCCTGACACCTCGATTCTTTGCAACTAATACAGAGTCCCCAGTTTTTTCTTCGCAATCAAAATCAAGGTTTTCTAAGGACCTCTTCAGTAGCGATATTTGATTTGAAGTCAATATTGTTGAAAACTGGTTCATAATTACAAACCTTATGAATCTGATCTAAGTCTATCCACCGATATGATACATCTCAACTTTGTTTGCAGATTGATCCGAATATTCTCCACGCTCTTCGGAATATCGGTCTTCACGCGCATTCCAAACTTGGGTAACGAACTTCACTATCTCATCGTCTGTAGCCTGCGACCTTATTAGCGCCCTCAGATCGTGCCCAAAGCTAGCAAATAGACAAGTATAGATACGTCCATCAGCTGAGATTCTTGCGCGCGAACAGTCCATACAAAAAGGATTCGTAACAGACGAAATAAGTCCTATCTCCCCTTCACCATCAAGGTATTTATAACGGTCCGCCACCTCTCCAGCGAAGTTCTTGTTTATCGCTACTAGAGGCATCTCTTCGTTTAACTGGTGAAGTATGTCTTTCGATGGAACAACTTGCTCCATTAGCCAAGCATTTCTGTTCCCAACATCCATGTACTCTATAAATCTCACTATGTGCCCTCTAGCCTTAAAATATGAAGCTAATTCCACCACCGTATGATCATTAACTCCTTTTTGCACAACCGTATTTATCTTAATAGGCATGAAGCCGGCTTCTTCAGCAGCTTGAATACCTTCCAAAATCGGCTGTGTCCCATATTGTCGCCCATTCATGCGTTGAAAAATTTCGTCATCCAAAGTATCCAAGCTAACTGTTAAACGCTTCAGCCCCGCTCTCCGCAACTTCCCCACAACTTTGCTAAGTCTGTAGCCATTCGTGGTAAGTGAAAGATCATCAACGCCCGAGATTGCAGCTAAATCGCTAACCAAATCTTCAATATTAGGTCTAAGTAAAGGTTCTCCACCCGTAAGGCGTAATCGAGACACTCCGAGCTGAACAAAAATTTTCGCTACTCTTATGATCTCCTCATAGCTGAGGACCGCGTCTCTGGGAAGGAATTTATATCTCTCTCCATAGATCTCATTAGGCATGCAATACGTGCACCTAAAATTACATCTGTCAGTTACGGAAATCCGGAGATCTCTGAGAGGCCTTCCAAAGGTATCTGTTAAGCCATTTCCTTTAGTGTAATTATTCATAAACTATTCAGTTGAATCTCAGGCTAGTAGGCATTTTAATCTCTTATAAAGTTTATCTGTAGCGACCCCTCTGTGACTAACTGCGTCTTTGGAATCATGATCTACCTCACCAAAAGTTTTGCCAAGATCCGGGAAATAAAAGAGGGGGTCATATCCAAACCCATTAATTCCCTTAATTTGCCTTGTCACATACCCATCACAAGTCCCTTCAAAAAGCTCTGGCTCATTACCAGTGATCGCCAATGCAATCACGCAACGAAACCTAGCCGTACGCCTTTCCCAAGGTGTCCCGATAAGATTGCTTAGTAGCAAATCATTATTTTCTTTGTCAGTAGCAGCAATTCCAGCATAACGAGCGCTATATATCCCTGGTGCACCATCTAGCACATCGACTTCGAGCCCTGAATCATCTGATAAAGTAGGTAGCCCCGTCTCACTAAAGTAATATTGTGCTTTAATTAGAGCATTTTCCAAAAAACTGGCCCCAGTTTCATCGGGCTCACCAGTAATTCCTTCCTGTTCTGGGGTTGTAAAAACAATCGGCAAGTCGTCAAGGAGTCTACTATACTCCCTGACTTTTCCATGATTATTTGTTCCTATGAGTAGCTTGAATTCCACGGTTACTGGAGTTATTCCTCAAGACAGACGAGCATTAGATTACAAAATCACCATTCAACCTAGCTCTCATTCATCCCCGCCTC
Source organism: uncultured Dehalococcoidia bacterium (assembly GCA_964493125.1). Classification (GTDB taxonomy): domain Bacteria; phylum Chloroflexota; class Dehalococcoidia; order Lucifugimonadales; family QGNO01; genus QGNO01. The sequence continues at coordinate 5,482 of CAZBMS010000027.1, forward strand.
ATAGACTCCGTCACGAGCTGCACTAGTCACCTTAGCGCGATGCAAGTAGGCTTGTTGTGCACTTGCAACTTTGGAACTATCTCCACTCCATATTTTTAACGGAGTTGCCTGCAGACCACGCCCATATGAAAAACTAAGTTCCCAGGGAGTGTCCGAATCAACCCTTTGATTAATTGCGTTTAAATTTACCGTTGCTTCATCATCACTTTGTCCCCCAGAAAGAAACACTATACCTGGCATATCAGCCGGTACAGTGCGCTGAAAACATACTATTGTATGTTCTGCAACATCTATAGAACTTGCTCTTTCGGAAGCTGATGAGCCAGACAGAACCATGTTAGGCTTAAGCAACATTCCTCCAAGGAAAACAGACTGGCTATGTAACTCCTCAAACACTCTCTGTAGGGTAGTTTCGGTCACTTCAAAGCAACGGTTTATGTCGTGATCCCCATCCATAAGCACTTCGGGCTCAACTATAGGTACAAGCCCTGCCTCTTGTGACAAAGCAGCAAAGCGTCCAAGCGCGTGAGCATTCACATCTATGCAATAACTAGTTGGGATTGAATCACCTATAGTGATAACTGCCCGCCATTTAGTAAATCTAGCACCAAGTTCATAATACTCTTGAAGTCTCTCTCTCAAACCATCTAAGCCCTCAGTGACAGTTTCATCTGATGAGTTTGCTAGCGGCTTCGCACCCTTATCAACTTTTATCCCAGGGATGATGTTTTCACCTTTCAACGCATCTACAAACGTTTGGCCGGAATCGGTACTCTGTCTTATTGTCTCATCAAACAAGATTATTCCGCTTATATAGTCCCCGCTTCCTTTGGTAGTAATAAGCAGTTGACGCCATGCCCTGCGATTTTCTTCAGTCGAATCGACGTTCACACTTTCAAGTCTGCGGGCTATAGTAGAATCACTTTCGTCAGCCGCCACAATCCCTTTACTCTTGGCTACTAATGCCTGAGCTGTTGACTGCAGTTCTTCCCTGTTCATAGTTGCCTCCCTTTGGATAATCTGAAGTTAGGAGCTTTAACTCAATACAGATGCTCGATCAAATATTGTGGTTTTCACTGAGTTTATCATGATATATGCAGTTAAAAACAACCTTATATTCTTGATATACTTAAGACTGCTTACTTTGGCATTCCTAAAAGAAAATACAAAGATTCATAAAGAGGCTATTATGAAGAATATCCATCCTATTATCGACCGTAATTTCGCAATGGATTTGGTAAGAGTTACGGAAGCAGCAGCGATAGCTTCCGCACAGCACATGGGGAAAGGTGACAAAGAGCTTGTAGACCAAGCAGCCGTTGACGCTATGCGATTCACTTTAGGACCCCTCTCAATGGACGGCATAGTTGTAATCGGAGAAGGGGAAAAGGATGAGGCACCAATGTTGTTCAATGGTGAATTAATCGGTGACAAGTCTGGTCCCAAAATGGATATAGCGGTAGACCCGATTGACGGGACTACATTATTGTCAAAAGGTCTCCCAGGGGCTATAGCGGTCATTGCCCTTGCGGAGCGGGGCGCAATGAACTGCCCAACTGAAGTTATGTATGTTAACAAGATAGCGGTTGGTAAAGAGGCGAAAGGACATGTAGATGTGAATGCCTCTGTAGGCACGAATCTTAAAAATATAGCTAAAGCAAAGAAGAAACGTGTTAGCGAACTAACTGTCGTGGTACTTGACCGACCAAGACACAACAAGCTTTTGGACGATATTAGAACCGCTGGAGCCAGAATAAAACTCATCTCGGATGGCGACGTTGCCGCCGGAATACATGCTGCTATGGCAAACAGCGGTGTCGACGCACTAATGGGAATAGGTGGCACGCCTGAGGGCGTTATTGTAGCCGCAGCAATTCGTTGTATTGGAGGCGAGATTCAATGCAAGGCATGGCCTAGAAACGAAGAGGAAAGAAATCGCGCCCTTACTAGTGGTGTCGACCTGGAAAAGGTTTATAGTACTGAGGATTTGGTTACTGGCGAAGAAGTCTTTTTCGCAGCTACAGGAGCAAGCACTGGCGATTTACTACGGGGCGTTAACTTTTTGGCTAACGGCGCGCAAACACATTCTCTAGCTATGAGGTCTAGGTCTGCCACGCTACGTTGGATAGATACGATTCACGATTTTACACGGCTCGACAAAACCCGTTACAGAGATTAATAAAAGGTTACTTGACCAGCATGAATATCCAAGCCTAAAATTATCACGGCTGGATACTGGAACCACTTATGCCTAAACCTTCTTTATTAGACCAACTCAATGACATTGCAAAATCGGCTGATGCTCAATTGGCATCGGCGGCTAGCGAATCGGATATAGAATCATGGAGAATTGCCTATTTGGGAAGAAGAGGGCAACTTACTTTGCTCCTTCGTAATTTGTCATCACTGCCAATCGAGGAAAGACGCGCTTTAGGATTAGAAGCCAACAGAGTAAAAAGAAACCTGGAAGAAGATTTAAATGTGCGACAACAGGCTCTCAAAGAAACGGTGCATTCTAGGTCTCTCCAGGAAGGCGCCATAGATGTGACTTTGCCTGGCAGACCACTGGCAGTAGGAAAACTCCATCCTACTACGCGGATTCTCAGGGAAATCTTGGAAGCATTCACTTCTATGGGATTCAGTGTTGTTGAAGGCCCTGAGGTAGAATGGGAACACTACAACTTTGATGCGCTCAATATTCCCAGCGATCATCCCGCACGAGACATGTGGGACACCCTTTGGGTTGATTGGACAGATCCTTCAAACCAAGGGCGTAATATGCTGATGAGAACTCACACTTCCCCTATGCAAGCCCGTGTTATGGAAAATAATGAACCACCTATTCGAGTTGTAGTGCCAGGTAAATGTTATCGTTACGAGGCAAGCGACGCGACTCACGAGTGGCATTTTTATCAAGTGGAAGGTCTGGCTGTAGACACAGGCATTACTTTCGCTGACCTCAAAGGAACCTTGTATCAATTTGCCAAGCGGATATTTGGTGAAGATAGACAAATACGATTCCGATGCGACTACTTTCCATTTGTCGAGCCTGGAGTTGACATGTCGATAGATTGTTTCTCCTGTAACGGGAAAGGTTGCCGAATCTGCAAGGAAAGTGGCTGGATTGAGATAATGGGCGCAGGCATGGTCCATCCGAACGTACTAAAAGGAGTAGGTTACGATCCTAAGAAATACACTGGCTTTGCTTTCGGAATGGGTCCCGAACGAATCGCAATGCTAAAGTATGGGATAGACGACATAAGACACTTCTACACCAACGATCTTCGGTTCCTAAAGCAAATCTAGCGGCATTAATTCAATCTAGGCTTTCCTGTCAAAATGGATATCTACTAGAACCCCAAAACCCTGGTTGGATTTCTAGCTTGGAATGCAACCCAGTTCTTTTGAGCATTAGCTCTGTCGCACTTTGAGATTGTTCTAGAACTGCTTGTTCATCAATTACTGTCAGTCGTCTGTTGCGCATTAAAACTTGTCCGTCAACTATAACAGTATCTACATCCTGGCCATTAGCAAAACCAACTACGCGATGTACAGGCATATTCAGCGGGTAAAGATGCGGTTTATTCATGTCAATCAAAATTAAGTCAGCCTTTTTGCCAACTTCCAAAGATCCAATTTGATCTCCCAGTCCCAGCGCATGGGCTGCATCAATCGTAGCCATTTCCAACACTTTTCCAGGAGGCATATAGGCACCATCTCTTTGTTCGCCACGATGCTGTCTCATGCAAACATACATGTGACGAAACATATCGTAATTCATGTCTGGGCCAGAGCCATCAGACCCCAATGCAACGGTCACTCCGGAATCAAGCAACTCGGGCACTGGGCATCTAGATGGGTATGAGTTTCCAGAACTTGGATTGTGGGCAATCTTAGTGTCAGTTTCACTACAAATGTTAATTTCCTCTTCAGTTAACCCGGTCGAATGAGAAAGTAAACTCTTCGGTCCAAGAATCCCCAATTCGCGATGTGCAAATTCAACGGTCCCTGTGTCATGCCCATCCTGAGTAAATATCAAGTCGTATTTATAAGCCAGGTCCCTTGCTCTTTTGGCTTGGTCTTTGATATCTCTAACACTCATCTCTTTGTAAGGGTCACGAGAGGGGTTTATAGTAGGTGACATAATAGATACTTGGATACGACCACTGCCTTTATCATGCCAATTGTTAATAATCTCTTCGCTGGTTTTAATATACTGATCAAAGTTAACCATTTGTGACTCCATAGCGCCACTGCTCCAAGAAACATACTTTCTAGGATACGGAGGGTTACTAGGGCCGACTGCGATAAACTCGCGAATACCCACCTGGGTCACAGCGTCACAATGTTTGTCCGCATACACTGGCTTGTTGGTACGCATTATCATAGTGCCTCCTCCAAAGTAAGTAACTCCACAGGTCGTACCATTCTTGAGCCTATCTACTGAAGATAAAAGGGCATCAGCGTACCAAAATTCCTCATCTGTACCCTCAGCATATACGTAATCTACAATATCGCCCCACATGCCAGTTGGGCCATGCCCTATAGTCTTTACCAATGCATGCCCCGCATGGCCATGACCGTCTATTAAACCTGGAAGGATTACATTCTTTGCCGCATCTATAACACGGTCTGATTTATGATTTGATTCCACTTCCTCCCTTGACCCAACAGCCACTATACGATCAGCTTCCAATGCGATCGCTCCGTCGTCTATTACTCTCCGATTCGGATCCATAGTTACAATCGTCCCACCGGTAATTAGAATATCTGCCATTTGTTCACCCTCCAAAATTTATGTCATCAACTAAACTGAGTGGGAGTTCACGTCCCAAAGTTATGCATATGCAGTTGTATCATTCCAAAATTCGTGAAGTCGCTCCATAAGCTCAATGGAAAATGGATTTGCATCAACTGCAGCTACAGCTTCTTGTATCTGATTTTCTTCAGAAAAACCCACTAGGCTAGTAGAGACTCCCGTGTGCATTAAAACAAAACGAACGGCGGCCTGGGGCCTACTTGATAAGGCTCCGTCAAGTAGGAAATCGAGTTTTGTCGCTCTCTCTTCATCAATGGAATAGCTAGAGTCAGTAACCATTGGGCTACCTATAGTGGGAGACGCATAGCCTTGACGTGCGATCGGCCCACCTATCGCACCAGCTGCCATTACACGTATAACCACTACCCCCATACCATGCCCGGCTGCCCTATCGATGATTTGCCTAAAGTCATGCCCCCCAAAACTATCTGGCATTTCTGTGCCTGCGCTGGGATTGAGTAAATTGTAAAAAGTCTGGATGACTTCAAACCTTCGGCTTTTGACTACTGTGTGAAGAGTTTGTGTATCACCATTCCCTGTAAATCCAGTGAATCGCACTAGTCCCTCAGACCTTAAATCATCAAACACGTCTGCCACTCCACCCTTGCCCAAAACGTCATCAATGCCAATCGTTTCGCCACTAATCCCGCCACCTGCGACCTCCGTTATACCATCATGGAGCTGGAAAACGTCTACATAATCACGGTTAAGGCGTTTCAAACTATTCTCCAAAGATCTGCGTGCATTCCCTCTGATGTCATTTAGCCCATCCCGTAAGTGTATTTTCGTTGCGACAAACACTTCCGGTTTGATTTTAGTGAGAACCTTACCTAAATTGGACTCAGATAGCCCGTCACCATAACTAGGCGCGGTATCAAAGTAGTTAATCCCCAAATCGATGGCTTTTTCCACAGATCTAACCTGCGCTTCGAACGAACCTCTAACCATCAGCCCTCCTACATTGCCACAGCCAAACCCGACTTCCGATACCGTCAATCCTGTCTTGCCAAGAGTCCGATAGATCACAATATCCTCCATTAGCTGACTAATTGATTCATGGTCAGTATAATGGCGTTTTCAATATGTTGTCGGGTACTGGAACAATATGAAAATTCCCTTGCAATGGCTAAAAGAATACGTCGATGTAAACATGACGCCCATGGAACTAGGTCAAAAATTGACCATGGCTGGTCTAGAAACCAGTAATGTCAATTTTATAGGAGATAACTGGGATAACATTTTTGTCGGCCACGTAGATAAAGTCCAAGAACATCCAAATGCCGATAGGCTTAGATTAGCAACCGTGAACTTAGGGAAAGAAACAATGACGGTAGTGTGCGGTGGCCCCAACTTAGCTCAAGGTCAGAAAATAGCCTTCGCAAAATTGGGCGCGAAGTTAACAAACCCAGAATCAGGGAAAATACAAACCCTAAAAGCAATTAATATACGCGGTTTTTTGTCAGAAGGGATGGTCTGCTCGGAACGCGAATTGGGTCTGGGAGAGGATGAATCGGGAATTCTTGTGCTAGATGAAAGTGCTCCAACTGGCATTCCATTATCCCAATATATCGGAGACACAATAATAGAGACCGAAGTCACTCCGAACAGACCGGATTGGCTTTCCATACTAGGAGTCGCGTACGAAGTGGCTGCAATAAGTCATGTTAAGGTGAATATACCTATACATTCATACGATGAAAGGTCACCAAGAATCAACCAAACTTGCACCCTTCTGAATGAGGCCCCCGATTTAGCTCAGCGTTACACTGCAAGCCTCATTAGCGGGGTGAAGATTGGCCCTTCACCTCAATGGATGAAAGATCGACTCACTAAAGCAGGTCTACGCCCTATCAACAACATAGTAGATATTACTAATTACGTAATGCTCGAGTATGGGCAACCATTACACGCATTTGACTTCGACACTTTGGATAAAAAGACTATTTTGGTTCGCCGTGCTAAGAAAGGGGAATCATTAACGACTATCGATGGGATCCATCGCAAACTTACTGCAGAAATGCTTGTAATAGCAGACTACACAAAACCTGTAGCGATTGCTGGAGTTATGGGCGGTGCGGCAACAGAAGTAACTGAAAGCACCACCAATATCTTGGTTGAATCGGCAAGTTTCAAACCAGAATCCATACGTAGAACATCCGCATCCCTTGAAATAAAAACGGAGGCTTCATACAGATTTGAAAGAGGTCTCAATTCAGAATTGGCTTCGGTAGCACTGGCAAGAGCCACGGGGCTCATTCAAAAACTAGCTGGGGGCACCGTATCTAAAGGAATATTAGATTCATACCCTGGAAAACCCGAAAAGACAACCGTTGTTTTGGAGATTGGAAGTGTCAAGAAAATCTTGGGCGTTGGTCTGACTGCGAGTCAAATTAAAAAGGTTCTCAATTCTCTAGGATTTAAAACTACACCGATCGATCAGAGGTCGATAAGGGTGCACATACCATACTGGCGCAGTGATATATCAATAGAAGAGGACCTGATTGAAGAACTCGCGAGGACTACCGGTTACGAACGCATACCTACGACTTACTTAGCCACCAGCATACCTCAACACGAAAAACAACCTGAAAGGGAACTGAGAGAAAAAGCAAAAGATCTTCTGGTATCCGCCGGACTACAAGAAGTAATCTCCTATTCGATTACTGCTGAAAGGACCCTAGATTTAGTCAAAGAGGTTGAACAAACAGAGCCGTTGAGGCTACTAAACCCAATGTCTCCAGAGCAAGAATTCTTGAGAACTTCCCTCAGAGGCAGCCTTTTAGCCACACTAGAAATGAACCAACGGTACGGACAGGACAGAATAAGTATTTTCGAAGTGGGTCGGACCTACCTGAGACGTCAGGATGAACTACCAGAGGAAAGAGACATGGCTGTTGGAGCTCTTTGGGGAGAAAGATTCCCCTTGTCTTGGGCAGGAGAGAAAGGCAAAGTGGATTTTTTCGATGCGAAAGGTGTCGTAGATTCATTTATGTCTGGCCTAGAACTTAAAGTGGATTATGTGGCGGGGGAAGATCCCAATCTCCATCCTGGGCGAACCGCCTATATTAAGATTCATGAAGTGACCATAGGCGTTATAGGAGAATTAAGACCAGGCATTCAGGAGAGACTAGCTATTTCTGGAGATCCGGTAGCAATTTTCGAGTTGAATCTTGCAACCATACTGCAACATCTTCCCAAGGAAATATCTCGGTTCGAGTCGATACCAAAATTTCCAGGGTCTTACCGTGACCTATCCTTATTAGCAGATTCCTACGTCCCTGCCGCAAGATTGGAGTCTTTGATCAAAAATCATAAGCTAGTGAACAATGTAACAATCTTCGACGTTTATGTAGGCAAGGGCGTTCCAGAAGGGAAAAGATCAATAGCGATTCGTATACACTTCAAATCCCCACATCGAACTTTAACTTCCAAAATAATTTCGGATGCTGAGACAGAAATAAAGAACAGCCTCGTTAAAGAAGTAGGAGTAGAGCTGCGGATTTAGCTCATTTTCACAACATGACTGATATCCTCATACTTTCAACTGTTATTTTGTCTATCGGCCTGTTAGTCGCAGTATTGCTCAGGCAAAAACATGGCGGATTGAACGAAGAATTACAGATTTCTCTTGATGAAATTGGACAAGCCAAAGACATAATATCCGACCATGCACTGCGGACCATGGAGTCTCTCAACGATCTTGGGGAAAACTTGCACCGCATAGTGCAGCAACAGGAACAAGCCCAAAAAATTGGTGAGTCACTTAAGGATCTATTGCAGGGCCCAAAACTACGCGGAAATTATGGCGAGATGGTTTTAGAAGAAATGCTCGACAAAGCACTGCCAAAAAGTATGTGGGGCAGACAGCACATATTGTACGGGAGAGAAGCTGTCGACTGTGCAATAAAATATCGTGATGTGTTAGTGCCAATAGACTCTAAATTCCCTCGGGACTCTTATTTAAAATACGTTAGTGCCGAGTCTGAAGAAGAAAAGTCAGGATTTTGGAAGGAATTTGAACGAGCTGTCAGAACGCAAGTAACAAGCATTCAATCAAAATACGTAAAGCCCGAGTATGGGACTTCGGATTTTGCACTTATGTTCATACCATCTGAGGCAATATATTATGAAACGATTGCCGATAATAACCGCTCAGCTAACAACTCCTCCTTATTGGAATATGCGCAATCCCGCCATGTGATCCCAGTCAGCCCCAATACCCTGTACGCATTCCTGCAGGTAATATTACTAGGTATAAAGAACTTGGAGATGTCAAGGATAGCCAGAGACTTGCAGAAAAATCTCGCAGCAGTCCAGAAACATTTCGAGCACTTTAACAATAAGTATGTTGAAGTAGGCCGCGACCTGGGGAAGGCTTCGGAAGCGTACCGAATCAGTGAAACCCACCTACAGAGATACAAAAGTGGCATAGACGCTACTTTACAAATCAAAGAATCCGACAATTCAGTTGATATCAATGACTCATCAACATAATTACGACGCATATACAGCTGATATGTTATCTGTCGAGGAAGCTAGAGACGAAGTCCTAGACCTCGTAAAGGTTCTGGACAATGAGGAAGTTGGCCTAATGGAATCTATTGGTCAGGTCATAGCCGAAGATATCTATGCAGAACTAGACATACCGCCTTTTCAAAACTCAGCTATGGACGGATATGCTGTAAGGCACCAAGACATAAAGGGTGCCTCACCTAATAGGGCAGTCACGCTCAAGGTCGTAGGGAGTGTTGCGGCGGGGCAAATGGCGAAAGTGGAATTACCAAAAGGTACCGCCATTAGAATAATGACAGGCGCACCTTTGCCCCCAGGCGCAGACACAGTAGTCCCATTCGAAGAAACCGATGAATTGATTCGTAAAAAGCCCACCGGAGTGGTCGACGAAGTGTCTGTGCTGGCTGAGTTTCCGAAAGGCGAATTTGTGAGACCAGCGGCAGAAGATGTTAGAAAAGGTAACTTGATTTTAAGAAGTGGTACAGTGATAAGACCTTCGGAGATTGGAGTATTAGCATCCCTGGGATACGACTCTGTAACTGTTAATCGAAGGCCTTTAATCGGGATACTGGCAACAGGGAATGAGCTAGCATACCCAGGCAAACCTTTAGGCTCTGGGGAAATCTATGACAGTAATAGTTATAGCGTAGCAGCCCTAGTAAAAAGATACGGTGGAATTCCAAAAATTCTTGGCATAGCTAAGGACAATTTTGAATCTGTAGATTCAATGTTGTCCAAAGGAATTGCAACTGATTTACTAATTACGTCCGCAGGAGTTTCCAAAGGAGACTACGATATAGTGAAAGACGTATTAGCAAAACATGGAAGAATCACCTTCTGGTCGGTCAGAATGCGCCCCGCCAAACCAATCGCTTTTGGAGAAATATCTAATATGGATGGTCGCAAAATACCACTTATAGGGCTACCGGGAAATCCAGTAAGTGCAGTGGTAGCCTTCGAGCAATTGGCGCGACCCGCAATATTAAAAATGATGGGGAAGATTAAATTGGAAAAACCATACGTTTATGCATTGCTTGAAGATCCGATAATTAATACTGATGGGCGCAGAGTTTACGCTAGAGCAATTGTAAATAAGAGAAACGGCAAGTATTATGCGAAATTAACAGGGCCGCAAGGTTCGAACATTCTCACTTCAATGGCTAAAGCCAACGGGCTAGCTATCTGTGATGAAGCTGTAAATGGCATGAAAGTCGGCGACGTAGCGAAGGTCGAAATGCTCGACTGGGAAGAAGTTGAATAAATGATTGGAGGAGACAAAGTTGCTAGTTAAGGAACAAGAGAGAGAGAAATCAACAAACTTAGAGATGGCTGTTAAGATTGATACTGACCATTTAATAAACCTTGGTAAGTCACTCAGTCTTCTACTTCTTCACAGACGCTGTGCCTCATGTTGGAGTGAGATAATTAATGATCCAAATCAGGGCTTAAATATCGACGCGAAAAGTCATCTTAAGCAGATTACAGGGCATTGTTCAAAAAAACCAGAGTTCATTAGTCATGGAATGCCGCTGATGGAAGCTGTTTTTCGAATACTCCTAAGCCGTAGGTACGGACCAATACCGATCAACAAACTTCTTGAAGAACTTCAAGAAAAGTGGACTGATCCGACCAACCCAAGTATCCCTTCGTCTGAGAAAATTTATAGGATGCTAAAAGCAAACGAGTACTACGGTATAGTTCTGAGTTAGGCTGATCACAGTAACCTTCCTAATCTAGCACATGTCCAAAATATACTAGCCTGTTAAAGCGAGTTTGCTAGCTAGAAACATGTTCCCTAGCGGCAGATACAAGCTCTGAAAAAGCTAGCTCGTCCCTGACCGCTATGTCAGCTAATATCTTCCGATCTACTTGTACATTAGCTAGCTTCAATCCATGCATGAATACACCGTAGGGCAAACCACCAAGACGGGCCGCAGCGGCTATCCGCAGTATCCATAAGCGTCTGAAATCGCCCTTGCGCTCTCTACGATGCGCGTATGAATACGCCATCGCCTTATTCAAGGACTCACGGGCCCTTCTATAAAGCTTATGCCGTACCCCCTTGTGACCTTTTGTGAGTGAGAGCACCTTGGCATGCCTACGATGCCTGGTTACACCTCGTTTAACTCTAGCCAATATATCTCCTTTCGCACATACCTAATGTTGTGTATTTTTCAAACTCGCTAGTCGAGTGTAATCGTTTCCCTATTTAGAGTACGGAATCAAACGTCGTAACTTAGGGATATCAGCTTTACTAACCGAAACCGTATCATCGAACATGCGACGTGCTCGTTTCGACTTCTTTCTTCTAAGATGGCTGCTCATGCCTTTCATTCGGAGGGCTTTACCTCCTCCTGAGAACCGAAATCTGGCTCTAGCGCCCTTATGTGTTTTTAATTTTGGCATTGATCCTTTTTTTCTTAACGGCTTACAAGTTCCGTTTCTTCCTTATTTTTGCCTTCCCCTTCCTGTGTTTTGAATCCAGCTTTGGAAGGACCTAAAATTATACTGAGCATACGACCTTCCATAGAAGGGGCTTTTTCAAGCTTAGAAACTTCTTGTAAAGACTCCGCAACCTTCCTTAAAAGTACTACCCCTAATTCAGGATGAGTTATCGAACGCCCTCTGAAAGTTACTGTTAATTTAACTTTAGCTCCGGAATCGAGGAGCTTCCTTACTATGCGTTCTTTGGCTTCCAAATCATGCTGGCCAATATTGGGCCTTAGCCTCACTTCCCTCAACTCAACAGATCGCTGAGATCTCTTTGCCTCTTTTTCCTTTTTAGACTGTTCGTACCTAAATCTACCGTAATCTAGAAGCCTACAAACTGGAGGCTCAGCACCAGGCGCCACTTCAACCAAATCCAACTCTCGCTCCTGAGCCAGCGCCAACGCATCCTGAATTTGCATCACACCCAACTGCTGCCCAGCTTCATCAACTACGCGAATAGTAGCCGATCGTATGGCCCTATTAGCCCGATACTGCCTAGATATTCTCAGTCACCTCTCTTTGTACTTTCCTTTGGAAGGGAAACAATATATCACAGGGGCTTCAGGCAGTAAAGATTGGCTTTTGGTCACAAAAGCAATCTTTCAACAACTATAGAATTCGCAAACACATTTAGATAGTCTGGATACACCATGTGAAATCTTGTATCGCACAGACAAGGCGAAAATATTGTTTAATAATACCGAACTTAGAAAGATCACCGACATTATTGCGCTTAAGTCAGCGAAAGGTGGTAATGTGTTAATTGGGATTGATGGACTTTCTGGGGCAGGCAAATCTACATTAGCACAGCAAATTATACATTCATACAAAAATGCTATCCACATAGAACTAGATGATTTCTATCGACCTTATCATGCTACAGCTGATGTGAAATTGACTGCAGAAGAAATATGCTTCCGACTATTTGATTGGCAAAGACTGAGGAAAGATTTGCTCTTACCAATTGCCCAAGGCCGTACTGCGGTTTATCAAAGATACGATTGGATTCAAGATAAACTCTTAGAGCAGATAGAAATTCCTATCTCTCCGATCATAGTAGTTGAAGGTGTCTTTGGCATGTTGCCATCTCTCAGACAGTTCTATGACCTAAAAATCTACGTGGAAACTCCGAGAAAACATCGACTAGACCGTATTAATGCAAGATGCTATCCAAATAGAAACTGGATGAAGCCATGGATGGCCGCAGAAAATTGGTATATTGAGGAAGTCACACCCAAAAACCGAGTGGACTTAGTAATTTCGGGCTCGGCAACTAGAACTAAATAATAGGAAGCGATATATCTAGAGCGGGATTGCTCAACTACTATTGGCTACAGCTTCTCTGATAATCTCTAAAGCTTCATATACTGGTAACGAACCTAAGTCTTCATTAGATCTTAGTCTTACAGACACCGCGTTATCCTCTTCCTCCCGATCTCCCACGATCAACATGTAGGGTATCTTCTGAAGTTGTGCTTCGCGTACCTTCAAATTCATACGCTCTTTACGATCATTCACTTCCACTCTAATCCCAACTTCTGACAGTTGTTTCCTGATCTTCTCAGCATATTCAAAGTGTCGATCCGCTATGGGAATAATCACAGCCTGTATCGGTGCAAGCCAAACTGGGAACGCTCCCGCAAAATGCTCAATTAAAACGCCCATAAACCTTTCCAAAGATCCAATCATAGCCTTATGTAAAACAACAGGCCTTTGTCTTGATCCTTCGTCACTGACGTATTCCAAGTCAAACCTTTCTGGCAATGAAAAATCAAGCTGTATAGTACCCAATTGCCACTCTCGAGCCAACGCGTCCGGGACAAAAAAGTCAATTTTGGGACCGTAAAAAGCACCCTCACCGATTAAAGGCTCAAATGGTAAATTAGCTTCTTCCAAGACACTTCTCAACGCTGATTCAGCCGTATCCCATATCTCGTCAGATCCGACTCGCTTTTGAGGCCTCAATGATAAAGCGATTCTTACATCTTCAAACTTGAACAGAGAATAAGTCTGCTGGTACATGTCAATAAGGGTGCGAACTTCTCCTGCAACTTGATCAGGAGTGCAAAATATATGTGCGTCGTCTTGGCTAAAAGTACGAACCCGGGTAAGACCATGTGTTACTCCAGAACGTTCATATCTATGCAATCTACCAAAGTCGGCAAATCTAATGGGAAGGTCTCGATAAGAACGTAATCTGGAATTGTATATCAGAGCGTGCGCAGGGCAGTTCATAGGCTTGAGCCCATACTCGCGATCATCTTGGCTTATAAAGTACATATTGTCCTGATAGTTATCGTAGTGGCCAGAGCGCTTCCAAAGTTCCGTATCAAATATCTGCGGTGTTATGACCTCCTGATAGCCATTTTTTTGGTAAAGATCCTGAACGTATCCTACGAGCGCCTTATACACAACCGTCCCTTTCGGGAGAAAGAATGGACTTGCCGGAGCAATAGGATCCATCAAGAACAGGTCAAGTTCTGAGCCTAGGCGACGATGATCACGTTTCTGCGCTTCTTCCAGTTTAGTCAGGTGTGCGTCCAAATCCTCTTGAGACTCAAATACGGTGCCATAGATACGTTGAAGCATTGGCCTAGCCTCGTCACCACGCCAGTATGCACCAGCAACTGAAAGAAGCTTGAAGGCCACTATCTCCGCAGTTGAATCAGTATGCCCCCCTCTACAAAGATCTTCAAAAGATCCATGCTTATAAAAAGTTACGGCTTCTGACTCTGGTAATTCGTTAATAATTTCAAGCTTGAAGGGCTGGTCCTTCTCTATCTCCTTGGCTTCCTCGCGGGAAACTTCGCGACCATTGAAAGCTAATCCTGCTTTGACACTCGATCGCATACGCGTTTCTATAACTTGCAGATCCTCTATAGTAAAAGCTCTAGGAACTAGGAAGTCATAGTAAAAGCCATCGTCGGTCGGAGGTCCTATTCCAAGTTTAGCACCTGGAAAAAGTTCGGAGACCGCCTCAGCCAATACGTGAGCGGCAGAATGGCGTAAGCGATAAATACGGCTGCCGTCGTCGCTATTATCTGAGGTAATTTCGTGGTCGTCCTGTAACAATGAGTCACCTTATAAAGTAGCCAATATAGCTATTGTAGGGATGGTAACACCCTGTATAAAATTGGCTTAGCTAGA
>CAZBMS010000028.1:0-19513 GCA_964493125.1 uncultured Dehalococcoidia bacterium
GAAGCCAAGAACAAACAAGCGTGAAGGCCAACAACCAACCATCACGAAGCGGATAATCTAAGCCTAGCCAAACACGATTCCTTTCAAACTGCCCCCAAAACTGCCCCCAGAGGTAATAGAAAAAGCCCTCCGAGCCAATGCCAGAGGGCTGATTTGTGCCTAAGAAACTGGTCGGGGCGATTGGATTTGAACCAACGACCCCCTGCACCCCATGCAGGTGCGCTACCAGGCTGCGCTACGCCCCGACCTAAAATCAGCATAACATGGCACCATACCCTCATCAAGAATGATTAGCACCGACATTGAGTTCAGTGCTATTGAATTGTTATTATGTAAAGGCATAAGGCAATAAGCACCTCTATAATAGGTCGGTAATAATGCAAGAATTAAGAGACAGCAGCCACCAGTTAGTAAAAAGGATTTCGGACATAATGGTGCGTCTTTGACTTAGAAACGAAACGTAAAGACGCAACCCTTCTAGAGAAGAAATCTCTTGCTCCTGACTTCTGGAACAACTCACAACAGGCACAAAAAGTTATGCGGCTTCTGTCCGAAGTACGCGACACTATAGATACTTGGGAACGCTTACTTGCGCAAAGTAGCTCACTCCTAGAGCTAATTCAGATCGCTCAGGAAGAAAATGACAGCTCACTAGAAAGCTCTGTGCGGGATGAATTAACTAGCCTTGAATCCGAACTCGGGAAACTTGAGTTCGATCTGGTGTTCTCTGGTGAATACGATAATCGATCCGCCATTTTAACGGTGCATGCCGGAGCTGGTGGAACTGAATCTCAAGATTGGGCTCAAATGCTTCTAAGGATGTATTTACGTTGGGCCGAGCGAAAAGGGTATAAGTCCAGAATTCTTGACTCTTCACCCGGTGATGAAGCGGGCATCAAAAGTGCTATCGTAGAGATTGAAGGACGACTGGCATACGGCTATACCAAGACAGAACACGGCGTACACAGACTCGTTAGAATATCCCCTTTCGACTCGTCCAAATCACGTCATACCTCATTTGCCCTTATAGAAGTCTTACCTGAAGCTGACGAGGATATCACCATCACAATAAGTTCTGATGACCTTCGGATAGACACATTCGGTGCAGGAGGCCACGGTGGACAAAACGTGCAGAAAAACTCGACTGCGGTGCGAATCACTCATTTACCAACTAATATAGTTGTCACTTGCCAAAACGAAAGGTCTCTTACACAAAATCGGGAGACGGCAATGAAGGTACTGCGGGCCCGATTAATGGATCTCGAAATCAATAAGCGAGCGGAAGAAGAAGCCAGGCTAAAGGGCGACCGTATCTCCGCAGAGTGGGGTAGCCAGATAAGGAGTTACGTACTTCATCCCTACAAACTAGTTAAGGATCATCGCACCGGACACGAATCAAAAGATCCAAATGCAGTTCTGGACGGGGAGCTGGACGAGCTAATCGAAGCTTTTCTGCTTTCTACTGTAGGCAACAAGAAGTAGTGATCGCAAGTCACAGATAGCTAAGCTAAATTCTCCCGAGGTCTTACCTCATCTCGCAATTGCGCCAAATGTTCATCATAGTGTCTGGCTATACGGGTAAGCATATCCATAACTCGAATCGTATTCTTTCCAAAGGTCCCGGTACGGCCCAACTGTTCTGCCGTGAGGTCAGATGCAATCGCAATGTGTGAATCTATTTCCCCAAGTAATGCCTCACAACGCCGTTTCCATGAAGCATTTGCATCGTAAGTCCCAGCAAGGTTAGGATTGTCCTCGCTCAGCAGCCGGTCCACCATACCATCATAGCTGCCAATAACATGGTTCAGAAGATCAACTATAGACCACTCTGAACCACGATATGCAGTATCAGCATCCACATCCGAAACACACCTGTGATATTCAGCCTTCGCTGCATTTAGTTGCGCAAGCAATTCTTGACGTTCTGACTCAATTGAACTATTACCCATCTATGTCTCCTAAATAAATCCCTTATACATCATCCTACTTCAATATTTATGCCCGTAGTTGACTAAATTTCTCCAGAAAATTCTTTGTAAAGCCGGCTAACCGCTATATTGAACATATCTCCATCCGACCAAGATTCAAAACCTGGAACGCTAATATCTGACATAGCTTGATTTACCTCGACTTTGGAGTCATAACGTTTACGGGTTTCGTCTCTCAGTCCTGTGAGAAATTGGAGTTCTATCTGTGCCATAGACTTATCTCCTATCGTTCCGTGCCCTGGCACTATAGTATCTATATCTAGCTTATCAATGTTTTCTATAACGTTGACCCAGCTGGCTGGAAATCCATCTTCAGAATATGGCGCTCCAGACCCCTCAGTTACTACATCACCAGAATACATAGCTTTATCATCAGGAAGGTAAACCACGATATCGCCAGATGTGTGAGCTTTCCCAAAATAGTAAAGTTCAACTCTTTTGTTACCTAAATATAGTGTCATATTTTCGTTGTGAAATACCACATCGGGCGGAGTCGGTCTGGCGTTACGGTGTTCTGCAGCTTGAGCAGGATCATTCTCATCATATCGGGTGGCAAATCGATTCACAGAGTAGTCCCAACGCTCAATCATTTCGTCTCGACATAAAGCATGGCCAATCACGTTAACCGGCAAATAGTACTCATTCCCCAAGGCGTGATCTCCATGAAAATGTGTACATATCAAACTACGTATCGGCTTTGAAGTTACCTTCTTCACTTCCGCTTGAACCATATGAGCAAGCTTCTTTGTTTCCAAACCTTCCACCACTATTACGCCCTCATCTCCAACTATAAATCCACTGTTGGTAGCGCCTCCTTCGTGAACAATCCCATAAACATCCTTGCCAATTTCCAGAATTCCGCTCTTACCTACTAAGCTCATATCTAAACCTCCCTAAATATAACTGGTTCATTCCATGGTTACGATTACGTCTTTTCCGTCAATATGAACGGGGTAAGACTCAATAGCTTCCATAGCTGGGCCGCTAATTGCAGCACCCGTTTTCACATCAAAAAAAGCGATGTGGCAAGGACACTCTACTAAATTACCCTCTAAGCTTCCTCCTAAAAGACTACATCCAGCATGCGTACAAATCCCATTTACAGCAAATATTTCCCCATCAACGTTCGCAAGTAATATCTGCTCACTTTTTACTTCTACCATGAGCATCTGCCCAGGCTCGACATCGCCCACTTCAGCTACTTTAAATCCATCGGTCATTATTAATACCCCTATATGAATTATCTCTAGTCAAAAACATTATCAGAACTTTCGTAATGGGACTAGCTAAGAAACACAGCAAACCTTGAAGTCTAATGAGGGAACTTCGCTACCCATACAATAGCGTCTAACACCAAACAGTGGAAACATATGTAAATCAACCCCGCCAATGCAATGTACTTATAAACTAGGGGTCCTGCAAACTCGGCACCATACAAAGTCACTACCATCAAGATCAGTGAAATAGCCGTAACCCAAAGAGACCCCACCGCAACTATCCACCAAAAGGCATCTTGAGATCTAATAAAAGCAATCGTTGAAGGCATCCACACTGATGCTCCTGCAAGGAATAAGGCGCACAAGAATATCATTGTGTTAGGCCCCGTCAGGAAAGATGGGATTCCCACTCCGGAATAAGTGACTCCTAGTTTATATACTACTAAGAAAAAAAACGTGACGTATCCAACTGCCGCAGGAAGCATAGAAGCAGTAAATATTACTCTCCAGACACCTTCTATACCTCCCCACAAAGACTCCCTTTGATCCGGAAAAAGATACAGGAATATTGCATAACCCCCTAGCACCATGCCCCCACCTATTACATTGATCAATGTAAATATCTGAATGTTGGACAAATTCATACCTCCACTAAAACTTCTGAAATTAACTAGCCATAGATACAGATTTAAATATTACTACAAACACATAGAGTTTTAAAAAAACTGTTGTCTCAGAAAATGATTCTCTCATTAATCTTGCTTGTCGATCTTTAATGCCCTAATGTAGTCACGTATGCAAAGATTACCTACTGTACCCATCCCCATACCTTCTCGATTATATTACGGGTGGGTAGTTGTAGCTGCGGGTCTCGCCATTAATATGGCTACTTCACCGCTAAACCCTGTTATTTTCTCATTTTTCATATCACCTATGAGCGCTTCAACCGGATGGAGCTTGGGAACGCTATCGTTAGCAATCACATTTCGGTTAATCCTTAGTGGATTAACTGCACCACTGATAGGAACCACAATCGACAAATTCGGCCCAAAGTGGCTCGGGATATTGGCAGGTTTTGTCGCTGGCGGCAGTCTAATTGGACTATTCTTCACCCATCAAATCTGGTTCCTATACCTACTGTTTGCCATATCCGGATGTGTCGGGCTCGGAGGAGGTCCGGGAGGTAACCTCCTTACTCTAGTACCGGTGGCGAAGTGGTTCATTCGGCAACGAGGAAGAGCTACGTCCATAGCTACTACAGGAATGGCCGTCGGAACGGTCCTTGCCATTCCAGCTACACAATGGATGATTCAGAATATCGGATGGAGGGAGGCCTGGGTAGTTTTAGGTATATTGGTAGCCATAATAATAGTTCCTCTCAGCTTTCTCTTCTTGAGAGGAGCACCGTCAGACCTAGGGCTGGAAATTATGGAGGGCAAAGATAAAAAGGCAAAAGTCCCTATCATTATTGAAGACGATTGGACAGCAAAAGAGGCTCTTAGAAATCCGGTATCGTGGCTAATACTTACAGCTTACTCTGTTGGAGGCTTCGCTCTAACAGGAGTGCTGCTTCACAGGGTAGCCTATTGGGAAAGCTTAGGAATATCACCTACTCTAGTGGCATTCGGCACGGCCCTTGACCCTCTAACTTTTATGTTCTCGGTTGTATTATTTGGGATTATCGGTGAAAGAGTGAAAATGCAACATCTCGGCCTATACGGCGGCTTAGTTTTCACCCTTTCGATGGTTGCAATAATTACATCAACTGGCCAAACGTACACAATAATAGTACACAACATTGTTTGGGCTGCAGGAGGGGGCGCATATATCACAACAAACAACCTGATATGGCCTAACTACTTCGGGCGGAAGTTTCTAGGAACTATCCGTGGTATCGTATTCCCGATACAAGTTGCGGCCACTGGTCTAGGGCCGCCGGTTTACGGTTTCCTACTAGACTCAGGCGTTGCGCCAAAGTCACTTTGGGTAATTTCTGCGCTCCTTTTTACTATCGCCGGTTTACTGTTATTCTTAGCTAAACCACCGCAACGTAGGATAACTACTATAGAAAAACAGTGAATCACTCACTAGTAGGAGGCTATTTATGGATTTAGACGGTAAAGTCGCTGTAGTGACAGGCGGAGCATCAGGTATAGGAAGGGCTATCGCAACGGCATTGGCAATAAGGGGCGCGACGATAGCAATAGCTGACATCGACCAGAGTCTAGCTATGGAAACCTCTCAGGCACTTGAAGCGGAGGATTACGTTACCGGTATTTTTATGTGCGATGTTTCCGATAAGTCTCAAGTAGAACGTTTATTCAACGGAGTGGTAAACACTTATGGACATGTGGACATACTAGTGAACAATGCTGGCAAAGGCCATAACAGTAATGTCATAGATTTAACGGAAGAGGAATGGGATACCGTATTGGCAGTCAACTTAAAAGGGGCGTTTTTGTGCTCACAGGCTGCTGCTAAAAATATGATAGAACAGGGAAATGGGGGAAGAATAATAAACATCACATCAACCGCAGGTGAAAATGCGCGAATTAGCAGTGCGGCTTACTCCGCTTCAAAGGCGGGATTGATACAATTAACTCGAACTCTTGCAATGGAACTAGGCCCAGATAGCATAACCGTCAATGCCGTTGGCCCTGGACTTACCCTCCATGAATCACCAATATGGGCACCACCCAGTGAGGCATATCAAAAGGCTTTCATAGAACAGACCCCTATGGGAAGGACTGGAACCCCTCAAGATGTAGCACAAGCAGTGACGTTTCTTGCCTCAGAGCAGGCATCATACATCACGGGGCAGACAATTTTCGTCGACGGAGGGTACTCATCTGGAAAGCTTTCCGTAAGAGACTAATCTATTAAATTCTGAACTGAAAGGGATTTGCTGTAGGTAAACTCACAAAATTTGAGGGCTTAACATGTTCCTATTGGAAGAAACAAATCTAAAGTCGGATCCGTTCGACCAATTCAGCGTGTTGTACAAATACGCACAAGACGAGGGTCAAAATTCCCCAGAAGCAATGGCTTTAGCAACCTCTACAAAGGACGGCTCACCATCTACGAGATTCGTACTATTGAACGAGGTGTCGGATGAGAGCTTCATTTTCTTTACCAACTACGAAAGTAAAAAAGGTCATGATATAAACGAAAACCCGAGAGCTGCCCTAGCTATTTACTGGCCAAAGGTTAGTATACAAATCAGAGCCGAGGGAGACGTTGAACTTTTATCTGCAAATCGGTCAAATGCTTACTTCGGCTTGAGAAGTAGAGAAAGCCAAATTAGCGCTTGGGCTTCTCAACAAAGCGAGATAGTCCCAAACAGAAAATATATCGAAGAAAAATGGATTGAGTTTGATAATAAATTCGACCAATTCGTGCCCAGGCCATCGAACTGGGGTGGCTTCATGCTAAAAGCAAAAGTTGTTGAATTTTGGCAGTCTAGAGAGCATCGTCTTCATGATCGAATCAGATATACTCTCGAGAATAGGGGCTATTGGCGCATTGAACGCCTAAGCCCGTGAGGTGAGATCATTAAAGTAGGCAACTTCGAACTTATTGAGCCATTGCCGTCACTGAACAAACCACACGTAATAGCTTCTTTAGCTCCGTGGGTGGACGTTGGAAGTTCAGCCTCCATCGCCCTAGACCGACTCGAAGACCACATGGACGCGCGTAACTTAACTACACTTCGTAATCCAGGCCGTTATTTCGATTTCACCAGGTATAGACCCACCATCTACTCAGTTGAAGGTGAGAGAGAAACTTCCATTCCTAACCTTGAAGTCAGTTACTCGCAAGGTCCTTCAAAAATGGATTTCGTATTGATGCGCATGTTAGAACCACACTTCAACACTGAAGAATACATAGACTCTATAGTCGAACTCATGATGTTCCTGGGGGTTACTCGTTTTTGTCGAATTGGAGGTATGTGGTCAGATGTCCCTCATACGAGACCTCTCCCTGTAATCGCCACCATAAACGGTCAGGACAGCGGACTGCCAGGGACAACTCCTAGACAACAAAGTCAGTATTCCGGCCCTACATCCATAATGAACCTAGTTGGGACAAAAGCGTCAGAAAAAGGAATAGATGAGGCAAACATCTTGGTGAGAATCCCTTCAATCGCCAGGCTAGAAGAAGATTATACAAGCGCTTCCAGGCTCCTGATCACTTTGTGCCATCAATACGGTTTTCCTAACGAAATTGCAGACAATACAGATGGAGACCTTCAATACAAAGAGGTGTCTAGGCAAATTGAGCAAAACCCAGAACTAAAATATTATTTGGCCGAATTGGAGCAAACTTACGATTCTTGGGTGAACGCAGATAATGCAAGCCCCCTGGGGCCTCCCTATTCATTCTCTTCTGGATTAGAGAAATTACTAGACGATTTCGAAGATCTTTTGTAAGTGATCCATCACTGGGATTCTAAGCCATTATTCTTGTATACCTTAGCCCGGTTCGCATAGCTTATAGCTCGTGTTCTAATTAACTCTTCGTGCCTTTCTTCAATCTCACTCCTTGGCCTTGCAGGAACTCCTGTCACTACAGTGCGCTCAGGAATTTTCATTCCATCTAGCACTACAGCTCCCGAACCAACGATTGAAAGTTCGCCAACCTCTACTCCTTCGTTTACCGTGGCTCCATTTCCAACAAGACAATTATCCGCCAAATAGCGCCCGTGCCATAAAACATTATGCCCTATGGTAACCCCGCTTCCGATCGTAGCGCTCGAGTCAGAATGGATCACACTATTGTCTTGTATATTAGTGTTACTGCCCACCACAATCTTGCCGTTGTCTGCCCTAATAACGGCGCCAGGCCACACACTGGAATTTTCACCGATTTCGACATCTCCCACTACATAAGCAGCCTCACTAATGAAAGCTGTGGCATGTACTTTAGGGGTTTTACCTTCCAAACTTCTTATCATAGTTACCTCCCAGAAAATAGCTGTGGTAAATTAGTAATAGACTACAGGTACTAAGTAAACCCAATCTACTCATTAATTCCTAGAATAACGTCGCATCTGGCCCGCTAAGACTCGCCTATTAAATCTCTGGGCGCAGCTTATGCCATTCCGAAGCTTGCTCGTAAGCGTGAGCAACTCTCAGAATGGTGGCGTCTCCCATTTGAGGGCCTATAATTTGCAAACCCACCGGCAAGCCTTGCGAAAAACCGCATTGGACAGAGATACCAGGCAATCCAGCAATATTTACAGGTATCGTTAGCACGTCACTTAGATACATCTGGAGAGGATCTGCCGTCTTCTCTCCAATCTTGAATGCGGGGGTCGGAGATGTGGGTGTAACCAAAACATCATATTTCTTGAATGCTTCGCTGAATTCTTCGGATATCAAAGTCCTTACTTTCAAAGCTTTAAGATAGTAAGCATCGTAGTATCCGGCCGATAGAGAGTAGGTGCCCAACATTATTCTTCTCTTAACCTCAGGCCCAAATCCTTGCTGTCGTGTATTTTCAAGTTCTGCCCACATGCTTTCAGAACTTTGATCAGAGTAACCGTATTTAACACCATCATATCTTGCTAGATTAGCGGAACACTCAGAAGGTGCGATAATATAGTAAACGGCCAAAGCATATTCCGTAGATGGCAAAGATACTTCCCAATCAACAGATGCACCCAACGATTGTAATACTTCTATCGCTTCACGCGTTGCTTGATCCACTTCAGAATCTATACCATCGACAAAATACTCCTTGGGAACTCCGATTTTCATTCCCTTAATGCCTTTATCAAGAGCTTTTGTAAAGTCCTGTTTAGGCACAGGAATCGATGTGGAATCTTTGGGATCATGACCAGATATTGCAGTTAGCAACATAGCGGAGTCAGTAACATCACGGGTTATAGGACCTATTTGATCAAGAGAAGAAGCAAAGGCAACTAGCCCATATCTACTCACCAATCCATACGTAGGCTTCATACCAACTACACCACATAGTGCGGCAGGTTGTCTAATGCTGCCACCCGTGTCAGAGCCCAGTGCTGCCATAGATTCACTTGCCGAAACACTAGCTGCTGGGCCTCCACTGCTGCCCCCAGGAACTCGCTCAAGATCCCACGGATTATGAGTACTATGAAAAGCAGAGTTTTCAGTTGAAGAACCCATCGCAAACTCATCCATATTTCCCTTGCCAATAACTACAGCATTCTCACTTTCCAAGCGATCTACAACTGTGGCACTGTACGGAGGAACGAAATCTCTAAGCATTATGGAAGAACAAGTAGTGACTATCCCCTTAGTACACATATTGTCCTTTATTTGAAGTGGTATCCCAGTCATTAAAGAAGAGTGTCCCTGAGATATTGCCAAATCTGCTCGCTCTGCCTGTTCAATTGCAACTTCAGGAGTAACCCTAACAAAAGCGCGAACCCTAGATTCGACCGAATCTATACGATCAATAAAGGATTTTGTAAGTTCTACAGAGGACACTTCTCGTGCATCTAGCAACGTGCGTGCCTCTTTTATCGTCAGCTTGTAGATATCATTCTGCAAGATATATTTTCCCTCAGTTTAAACTTGCTCAATCCCAAAATCACTAATCTCATAGCAATTCAAGGATCATCATTCGAAAGTAATTAAGTTGGGCCTATTCCAAAACTGCCTTCACGCGAAAATAGTCACCCTCCCGACGTGGGGCATTAGCCAGAACATCTTCCTTATCCAAACCAGGTTCTGTTTTATCTTCACGCATTACAGTGTGATTAGTAACAGACTGATTAGTAGGATCAACGCCATCCGTTTGGATATTCTCCAACATTTGGAAATAGCCCAAGATATCGTCTAGTTGCGAACGGTACAATTCCAAGTCTTCCGGCTTCATCGCCAATCTCGCTAACAGGGCAACATGCCGTACTTCATCAGATGTGAGCGCCATAGAATCTCCTTGAACGTAACTTGCGATAGTCTAACAAACAGGTACTGTCTAAACAACAGACTTCGGCTCAGCCCGAGTTTCCAAATAGTCCCTTACAAAGGCTATTTATTTCCCGAAAACCGCTCAAGTTTTCGCTCGTCCTTTTCTGCCTTAATGATTCTGTCTATCTGAGTGACAACGTCCTCCACCTTATTGTCGTAATTAACTACTACGTAATCAAATTCATCCCTCAGTAGCATTTCACTATTTGCGGTTTCTATCCGAAGCTGGAGATCTTCCTCTGACTCTGACTTTCGCTCACGCAATCTCCTTTCCAACTCTTGTATACTTGGCGGGGCTATGAATATTAGAAGAGCATCATCAATTTTGGATCTCAATGTCATTGCTCCCTGAACATCCGTTTTAACTATAACGTCACTGCCCCTCTTCATAGCCTCGTCCGCCTGACTTTTTGGCACTCCATACCATCTCCCATAGACTTCGGCTGACTCCAAGAATCCTCCCTGCTTATAAATCTCAGCATATTCCTCTGAAGACATGAAGAAATATTCGGTCCCGTTTCTTTCGCCTTCTCGTTTAGGCCGAGTCGTAACAGTAACTATGTAGTGCCAAGGCCTATTAAGAAGTTTCATTTGTTCTAAAACGGTGTCCTTTCCCACTCCAGAAGGTCCTGAAATAACAACCATTAATGAGGTATTAGAACTAGCCGACATTACTCTACTCAGATGATCCTTTCACAAGTAACTGAATATCATTCCAAAAAGTTGGGTATGAAACACTTGCTGATTCAGACCCAGCGATTTGTGTTTCACCATTAGCCAGCAACCCAGCTACACCAAGAGTCATTGCAAGCCTATGATCACCATGACTCCAACCAGATTCTCCACGCAACATGCCAGTCCCCTCAATCTCCATCCCATCCTTTAATTCTCGTAAGTTTCCACCCAGACGACTCAGTTCTGTAACGGTGGCTTTTATACGATCTGATTCTTTGACCCGTAACTCAGCAGCGTCCCGAATGATTGTGGTACCCTCCGCGAAACAAGCAGCAAGCGATATTACTGGTATCTCATCTATTAGTCGAGGAACTAAGGGGCCTGAAATTTCAATTGCCTTAAGATTACTAGACTCAGCCATTATGTCAGCTACTTCCTCTCCACCTTCAAACCGACGATTCATTATCGTTAACTTTCCTCCCATAGACCTTAGTGCATCTATAACTCCAGTTCTGGTTTTGTTAATTCCCACGTTTAGGACGGTTACTTTTGCAGAGGGATGGCAAATTGCAGCTACAAGCCAATATGCAGCGGAGCTAGTATCAGTCGGAACGCGTACGTCAACAGATCTCAAATCTCCGGTCGGGTTTACTCTAATGGTCAAATCCTCTTCGAATAAAGAGGATCCCATACTTTCCAGCATCCTCTCAGTATGGTCG
The DNA here is from genome assembly GCA_964493125.1 of uncultured Dehalococcoidia bacterium. Taxonomy (GTDB): domain Bacteria; phylum Chloroflexota; class Dehalococcoidia; order Lucifugimonadales; family QGNO01; genus QGNO01. The sequence goes on from CAZBMS010000028.1 coordinate 11,559, forward strand.
CGAGACTGTGCGGGTTGATGCAAAATGGTTTCACCGTCGGCATAAAGACCCGCAATAATGATACTAGACTTTAATTGGGCGCTAGCTACCGGCATGGTATATTCGATCCCACTCAACGATCCGCCACTTATAGATAAAGGAGCTCTAGTATTACCATCCCTACCTTGAATTCGCGCACCCATTTTCTCTAGTGGCTTGATAATACGGTCCATTGGGCGAGAACGAAGGGACTTGTCTCCAGTGATAACGCTGAAAAATGGCTGCGCAGCTAGCAAGCCTGAAACCAATCGCATCGTGGTTCCACTGTTACCAGCATTAAGAACATTTCCGGGCTCAGTTAAGCCATAAAGCCCTTTCCCTGTAATCTTAAAACATTCATCTGAATTACTGACTGCACAATCTACATGTCTAATGATGTCAGCGCCTAAGCCTCGCAAGCACCTAAGCATCGAGCTTCGGTCATCGCCCACACAAAAATTAGACACGTGAGCCGTGCCGGTAGCAATGGAGTTGAGTAGCGATGCACGGTGCGATATAGACTTGTCACCAGGTGGTGACAAAGTTCCACTAAGCCGTTTGGGAGAAGATACTGTACGATTCATTATCGTCTACGATGGCGACCCTTTCGCTCCTCCGCACGTTCTTGCTGAGAGCTCAATACATCCTGGTACCTTTCTCTCAACCGAGATCCCACTAACATATCCATCATCTGCGCTCCAAAAGAAGGAAGTTCCGGGCGTGACAAATCTTCGTCTTCATCATCGTTACCAGATTCGAATCTGCGCAACCATTTTTCCCTGGATTCCCAGGCCTTGGCAAAAGTGTCTCCAAGTTTCTCTAGCCCCTTTTCATCTCCTGTGTTCCCAACCATTTGACGGAATTCCTGTAACTCCTCTATAACTCTGTCGATCCAGTACAACAAACTTTCCTGATTGGTAACAGATATATCTAAGTTCATTACTGGGTCCCCTGAAGCAAGCCTAGATACATCTCGAAAGCCTGTAGCAGCAAGCTTGCTAATCTCTCTCCATGAGGGGCTCCCGGAGGTAGCTGAAACCAATGCAGTAGACATAATTATCGGTAGGTGACTCACCGCAGCCACATAACTATCGTGTTCCTCAGCGTCCACGAAGTAAGGTTTTGCTCCCAATAAATCAACTAACCCTATTACAGAATTCACTGCACCCTCAGTCGCACCTTTACCAGGGATAACGGCGTAGCGCGCATTCTTAAATAAGCTAGCGTCGGCAGCTGACACACCAGAAATTTCTTTACCGGCCATGGGATGGCCACCAACAAAGCTAACCTCTTCAGGCAGGTAATCTTGTGCCCATTTCATTATTTCCAATTTAGTACTACCTGTATCAGTCACAATACAGCCTGGAGACAGCATTTCAGATATGGTTTTCATCATGTCTCTTATAGCCAAAACAGGTACTGCTAAAATGACCATCTTCGCATCTTTTAGCGCATCGTCTAATTTCCAGTGTGCCTTATCTACAGCCTTAAGTTTTTCAGCTTTACGCCCCTCATCGAAGTCCTTATCATAACCTGATACGTAGATCCTATCTGATGCGTTTGCCTTTAATGCGAATCCTATAGATCCACCAATTAAGCCTAGTCCGATTATAGTTATCTTATCCACGCAACCTCCCTATTGTGACCGTTAAAACACTAAAGCCTCTCCAACAATCACAATAATAAGGTAGTTTATCACAGGGCTAATGAGGCCACTTATTATCCCAATTCCAAAAACTATATCCGCCATTATCGCCACTATTAGAACTACAGGACCATATTTCTGTAATCTCTCAACCACATCCGCCCAAGATCTGGGCAACAAGCCCAAAGCTACACCTGATCCATCAAGCGGGGCTAAAGGCAGCAAATTGAAAACACCCAGCACTATACTGAAAAGGACTATAGTAGCAATAGTATGTGACAGGATGATTTCCATCCCAAATCCAATAAACCGTGATGGGAATAACGTAGTTGGCCAAGAAATTAATCCTAGCTTAATCGGGATCACAAAAATCGTGGCCGTAAGGATATTGGAAATCGGACCAGCAGCTGATACAAGCGCCATTCCCCTCCTCCCACCAAGGAGCGTGTGTTCATTCACTGGTACCGGCTTTCCCCAACCAAAACCAGCCAAAAAGAACAGGACTAAACCCGTAGATTCAATATGACGGAGAGGATTTAATGATAGCCTGCCCAATCGCTTGGAAGTGCTATCACCAAGTAGATAGGCTAGTAGTGAATGGCTGCACTCGTGAATCGTAATTACAACCAGTAAAGCAATCAAGACTATTAAGGCAACCGCTGGAAAAACCAAAAGGAACTCTTTTGGGGAATAAAAAAGTAAGTCAAGGTAACTTAAAAGCATATCTAAGCCTTTATCTCACTACCAAACAACCAAGAGCTGAGATTAAACTCGGTTTCTCTAGAAATCGTCGTCCAAATCCCCGTCATCCTCGTGGTGGTGAGATCCAGATTGAGCGTTTTCGATTTGCCTTGATAGCGAAGGACCTGGTTTGTGATCATGCCTAGGTTTCCGAGGAGGCAAACTGTCTATGCTTTCACGCAGCTTTTCGATTGTACCTACACCAGTCTTTTCAAAGTCAGCTAATATCCCGTCTACACCCAAATCCCTTAACTGTTCCAGTTCTCTCATACCAAGGGGAGCGTTCCATTCAACAAGCATGTATCTACTCATAGCTAAACGTACGTTTGATATCTTCAATAAATCTGTCAATGAGAGGGGGCCTTCTGAGTTAGGGCACCTTAGTATAAGAACATCTATAGGCAAATCCTCAAGCCCACGCATTAAAGATTCATCTAAATCAGGGCTTATCACCAAAGCCCTCGACACGTCTCCATTCCCCATGGAATTAACCCGAGTTTGATCAAGGTTCACTACAAAAAAGTCCGCACCTTTTTCCTTTACGAAATCAATCTGATCGCCGCTGTCCGTTTCAAAGGCTATCCCGAGGACGTAATCCTCTGATTTCTTAGACTTTGCTGTGCTTTTAGCCTTAGTTAATCCCTTTTCATTGACAATAATCGCATCAGAAAGAGAAGCGACTTTACTGAACCCCTGCTTGGTAACAGCACTTGCCCAACTCACAAGCACCATTGATGAGATCTGCTGAGAGTCTGGTCTCGGGCCAAACCCAAGAACTCTGACTGGACCTTTCGTAACTTCTTCTAATCTGTCTAATAATTTGCCCATAAATAACCCGTTGCCAGAAAAATTTGTTCCAATTCTAGGCTATCGTATTACGACGTTCAACTAATTGAACACTTTTCAAATACACAATCGCCGAGATTAGTTAATCTCGGTACACAATCTGCACAAGCTCACTCGCTCTCCGCGCTTTGGAGCGTGCATCCTCAAGATTTACTCCCTTAGCTAAACAAACCGCCATCCGTCTATATGGACGTGAAGACGGCTTTCCAAAAATCCTCACATCGATTCCGGGAGTTTTCATAGCATCTTCAATGCCCAAATATTCGACCTTATCGGAATCCCTGTCAGCCAAAACTACGTGACTTGCATAAGAACCATCAACCTTTATTTCTGGTATCGGAAGCCCCAGTATCGCCCTCGCATGCAAATCAAATTCGCTTAGATTCTGCGAAATCAAAGTGACCATACCTGTGTCGTGTGGCCTAGGTGATAACTCAGAAAAAACAACCTCTCTGCTAGTAACAAACATTTCCACTCCAAATATTCCGGTGCCTCCGAGATTGCTAGTCACCAACTCCGCAATGTTTTGTGCCTCAGTAAGTAAATCATCATCCATTTCTACGGGCTGCCAAGACTCCTGATAATCACCACGCTCTTGCCTGTGACCTATCGGGGGGCAAAAAAGAGTTTTGCCGTTCTTTTGCCTGACAGTCAAAAGTGTTATCTCATAATCAAAATCTATGAACTCCTCTATAATCACACGCTCTCTATCTCCACGCATTCCTGAACTGGAGTAGGTCCATGCCCTTGTTATATCGGATTCATCAGAAACCACACTCTGACCCTTCCCTGAGCTACTCATTACAGGCTTCATAACAACCGGGTATCCTATATCGTTCGCAATCTCTGAACATTGCTCCTCAGATTCAGCATAGCCAAATCTAGCAGTTCTAACACCCAATTCATCAGCAGCTAAATCACGAATCCAGTCTCTATTCATAGTGAAATTGACAGCCCTGGCTGACGGAACTACCTGCGTGCCATTTTCCTCAAAATCAAAAAGTGCTTCGGTCCTTATAGCCTCTATTTCGGGCACAATTATTTGCGGCTTATGTTTCGAAATGATACTTGCCAGAGCATCACCATCCAGCATATTTATCGTCTCATTTTCGTCAGCGACCTGCTGTGCTGGGGCGTTATAATAACTATCGCACGCTATTACGTAACAACCCAATCTCTTAGCGCTAATAACGAACTCTTTACCTAGCTCTCCAGATCCGAGAAGCAATATCTTGACTGGTAGATTCATTGTGTCACCTTTTGCCGAACTTACTAATTGCGGAGACTAGGCACAATCGAAGCATAATTAATCCAAGTGGTCAAGCCTAATATATCGACCAATGCCCAAAAGTGTCCTAGCCTAGTGATAGCTTTGCGAGTATCGTACATACGACCAATTCCTGCTAACATAAAAAAGGTTCCCCAACCACTAAGGCAATAGAATGTCAGAGTTAAACATAAACGAATTCGATCTCGGTATATCTATCAATGAAGGGATAGCTGCCCTGGCCATACTAGCAGTATCCGTCTTAGCAGTGCTGGTGATTAGCCTTGTACTTAAGAGACTAGTTAAGAAAGATGGTAGTGGTCTCAAAGGAAGGTTAGTCGATTCAATATCCCGTCCAGTACTTTTATTAGTCTTGATTCAGGGAATCATGATCTCTACGACAGTAATAGAATCACTTGATGACTTCTTCATTTTTAATCAACTAAGCTCCATTTGGGCAGTGATAGTAATAGCTTTACTTGCAGTGATCCTTGTCAGATCGGTACGAGCATCATTGACATGGTACGGAAGTTACGTTGCGCCCCAAGATAAGACCGGCCCAATAGACAGCAGATTAGTTGGCCCGTTACGTAGATTCCTTACACTGATAATTTATGCCTTGGCTGGAATGCTCATTCTGGATCAACTAAATATTTCTATAAGCCCTCTTATAGCTGGTTTAGGAATAGGTGGTTTGGCAGTGGCATTAGCACTCCAACCTACGCTCAGTAATTTCTTCGCAGGTACTTATCTGTTCTCCGACAAGGTTGTTAGCCCTGGCGATTTTATAGAACTGGAGAACGGGCTACTGGGATACGTATCGGAAATTGGTTGGAGGAGCACTCGGATACGTACTCCATTCAACAATATGGTAATAATACCCAACTCTAGGCTTGCCGACAGCATCCTTACAAATTACTACGGCCCATCTATGGAAATTGGCGTGATTGTTGAGTGTGGCGTGAGCTATAGCAGTGATATGTCAAATGTCGAAGCATTGGCCTTGGAGGTGGCGAAGGAAGTTGTAACTGAGCTTCCCGAAGGCCTGGACAATGCAGATCCGTGGTTTGGATACAGCAAGTTCGGCGAATCAAACATAGACTTTTGGGTATGGGTTACAGCCAAAGATAGAACTTCCTCATTTAAACTCAAGTCAGAGTTAATGAAAAGACTTCATCAAAGATTTAACGAGCATGGCATAGAAATAAACTACCCTGTGAGAAAATTGATCCAGGAGTAGTTCGACCCCGTTACATCTCACTCCAATGACTTTCCTCCTGACATTCCTGATAACTGTAGCGTTAATATTGCTAATCAGCCTCCCTTTACATGTATTCATACGCAAATTGTCCTTAACTCGCACTCTAATGGATCCGCGTTTCTGGCTATCAACCATTCTAGTATCCGTCATACTTGCCTCAGTAGTAACTTCTACTCCTCAATAAACAAACCGACCTGCCAACCAGAAACATGCAATGGGATGTTGCATAAACTTTGCTGCCACGTGCTTGTGGAAATACAAACCTATAGGTATGCATAACTACAAATGTAAGTCACAGGCTAAATTGCAATAATCAACTAAATAGATTATTATACTTTACGCAGACTTTTACGCTTGTATATGCATACTTATACGCAGGCATATACATATTTTTTAACAATATGCCAGCAAAAAAAGACATCTATTGGGAACAAAGACTTAAGTCACTCAGGGCGAATAACCCATCTTGGGGCGCTAGGCGCATCAGAGAAACCTTGCAAAGCTCGACCTCAGAAGCCCGTCAGGGCGAGGCTCCTGGCGAAAGATGGGTAGGAAGCTTAATCAAAAGACTTAAAGACAGTCCGAATTGGTTGGAAGAAGAACGAATGTATCGCACGTTCTATTGGCCAGAATCCATGGATAATGGTGATCTGCCTTGGGAAGCGTCGAGTAGCGGACTGGAACTGCTCCAATTCCTAGACCAAGAAACTAGAGGCTTGAGTGAGCGCCCTCCAGTTATACTTGTGAAGTGGTTCTGGAAGGTTGCTGCAATAATACCTAAGTTAGCTGTAAAGAATCGGTTCCTTTCATCTGTCCTGTTATCAACTGGCGAATTGTACGACCAACCGAAATTCCTGCGCGAAATCGAGTGGTGGTTGGCCTATCAACCATGGGAAGATGAAACCCAAAAGAGTATCTATACGCTAGCTACTTCAAGGCCAGACGGAGCAATTCCCATATACCTAAATCAAGTGTATTTTCAACTTGAGAGAGATATTTATGAATTACTCGAGGAAAACTCCGGTTGGTTTTGGGAAGTAGAGTCAATTATTTCAAAACATCATCTGATGGGATAAAAATTTCTTTAGACAATAAAAAGTTTAGTATCTGGAGTCGAAATATTCATTCAGGAGAGCCAGGGATAGGAAAAATGAAATCAAATAACGGGAAAGTTGCAATAATAACTGGGGCAGGTTCTGGAATTGGCAGAGCGTCTACAGTGGCTCTGTTAAGAGCAGGATATGCAGTCAGTTTGGCAGGCAGGCATTTGGAAACACTCGAAGAAACTCTGAAAATAGAAAAGGGGCTAGAATCTTGTGCACTAATCATAGAAACGGACGTGATGGACCATTCATCTGTAAAAGATCTGTTCTCAAAAACATACGATGCTTTTGGTAGAGTAGACGTTCTATTCAACAACGCGGGCGTAGGTGCCCCACCTATTCCATTCAGCGACCTTTCAATCAAACAATGGACAACTGTGGTAGACACAAATTTAACTGGGGCTTTTCTATGCGCACAGGAAGCATTCAAGATAATGATGGCTCAGGATCCAATGGGAGGTAGAATTATCAACAACGGTTCAATATCTGCCTATGCCCCACGTCCAAACTCAGCTCCTTATACTTCAACTAAGCACGCAATCACCGGTTTGACAAAGTCGATTTCACTTGACGGGCGGAAATACAACATAGCGTGCAGTCAAATAGACATCGGAAATGCGGAAACAGATTTGACCACACCTATGAGAAATGGAATATTACAGCCTCACGGATCTACTGAGATAGAACCCACATTTGAAGTAGAACACGCAGCAAATGCTGTTTTATACATGGCTGATCTTCCATTAGACACCAACGTACAGTTCATTACCCTCATGGCCACAGCAATGCCCTACATCGGTAGAGGCTAAATAAATTGAAAGCGATAGTTTACGAAAAATATGGCAAACCTAACGTACTTCACGTAAAGAATATAAAAACTCCTGTTATTAAAAGCAACGAAGTGCTCATAAAGGTGCGCGCGTTCTCAATCAATCCTATCGATTGGAAAATTCGAAAGGGCTTTCTACCAGGAAGATTACTTTGGGGACTTTTTAAACCCAGAATGCAGACACTTGGGTTTGATATGGCGGGGATTGTTGAATCAATCGGAAAAGACGTGTCTCTCTTTTCTGA
>CAZBMS010000029.1:0-18574 GCA_964493125.1 uncultured Dehalococcoidia bacterium
GGCAAATCACCGGAAGCGACTCGCGCTGCCAGCATCGGTGCCTCGTTGAATTCCGTGGGAGTCTGGCCTTTATAGTCGAAGGAGTCCTGGAATGGCAGAACCACTACAGTTTCACCTTGAACCGTTTTGACAACTTCCTGGGTGACTACAACTTCTTTGACAACCTCTTTCTCAACCACGACTTCTTTCTCTACAACTACTTTTTCCCCAGGTACTCTGACTTCTTTTACCACTTCTCTTACAACTTCAACAGGTTTTTCAACCTCAATGGTTTTTACAACTTCTTTCTCAACTTCCACTACTCTTTCTACGGGTACTTCCTTAATCACTTCTTGGGTGACGATTTCCTTCACGGGTACCTCTTTAATAACTTCTTTTGTACACCCGATTGAAACAACCACCGCAAGAGCGGCTACAAGTAGTGACGTTCGTTTAAAGACCGTATTCATGTCGCACCTCCGATTGGTATTGCCGATAACGCAAAATTCCAGAAGCAGTAAATCCGCTTCGGGCGAGTACTGTCTCACGAAACCAGCAGAATGTCAAATCTAACATGACGAAATCCCATAATAGTATATGGTTATATGCCTAGATAGACGCATGAATCTGTAGGTATTGTTGCACGGTCCATCCATGTTGACTCTAGTATGTTGTACGTTCTGATATCTATCGTCTGCTTTATGAATGATTTAAAATTGGTATTGTCAGTTTTGGTCCAATGCAACGGATACAAAATTATAATTGTCTAGATCAATCTACTATCCATGTGTTTTCATATGGTTTAAAATCTTGATGCAGAAGACCTGTCTAAGCAAACACATCCGCGTGTCTTGTAACCAACCCACCTTAAGAGCGTGTAAGGCAAGTCCGCTAACTAAAACCTGAAAAGTAGCTGAACCATGACATTCACTATTGAATTCGGTACCCCCAGTAGCAAAACTGGTCGATTGACTTTGTCAGATAAGTCAATCGTTGTAGGTCGTTCAAGTTCATGTGATGTGGTTTTAGATAATCCGTATCTTTCTAACCGTCATCTGGAGCTCTGGATTGACAGAGAAGGTTGTGCCTTTGTGAAAGATTTGAATAGTTCTAATGGCACGACGCATAACGGAGAGATAATTACTTCGGAGGAGGCTGTATCGCTTTCTGACGGTGACCGGCTAGATTTGTCAGACGGTAGAGGATTTATTCGAATAATTCAACCAGAAGGGCATAGAATCAACAGCATTGGTTCACCACCGAGAGGTACCGTTACTTTCATGTTTACAGATATGATAGGTTCCACTGACATAGTGCGGGATCTTGGAGATATTCGTTCAAGGGAATTGTTCAGGAGCCACGAAAATATATTGAGTACATCGATAGAAGCCAACCAGGGATTCATAGTTAAAGGGCAGGGAGATGGATTCATGGCCTCGTTTTCTAGTTGTAGATCAGCTATTATCAGTGGTATCGATATTCAAAAGTCTTTATTAGGTCTTAGAAAAATTGATGGGGATATCCGGATTAACGTGAGGATCGGGATTAACACAGGCGAGGCGGTAATAGAAAACAACGACTATTATGGTAGAGCAGTTAATGAGGCTGCAAGAATCTCAGCCAAGGCAGATTCCGAAGAAATACTTGTTTCAAGTGTGACTAAAAGAATGGCTGATTCCGCCGGAGATATTGTATTTCAAGATGCCAGAGAGATAGAACTTAAAGGTCTACCTGGAACACATCTTGTATATCCTGTGCAGTGGAGAGATCATTGAATTACCAGATCGAATGACTAAATAGGTATAGTTTCTTATACAAGGACTTTTGATAGACGTATTACTAACGACTGTTGTGAATTTTGGAACCAAAGTGTAACTAATGTTTAATGGTATAAATTTGAGGGATTCGAGCCATAAAGTTAATTAAAAGGAGTCTATGATGAGTTTGTTTGGATTTGGCAAAGCAAAAAAAATTCAAGACTTGAAAGTTAAAGATCTGAAAAAAGAGAAAATTAACCAGGAAGTCAAACAAGAACAACTGCTTTCTCGGATCCGCAAGTCCGGAGAGCAGTATGAATCAATATTGGAATCAACGTCTGAACAAGGGCTTTCAGATGGAGAGATAGATGCTGCTGCTTACAGAATGAGCCAAATCAATAAAACTAAAGACAGGGCAGAAAGAGATCTACAGGAAGTGATGACCAGGCTTACGGTCATTGATTCGACGATTGATGTTCTGGATCAGAAAGAGGAACTTGAACAAAAAGGGATTTGGAAGAAGATTAATGAAATTCCAGAGGAACAATTAGAGTCACAACTCTTAGAACTTTCAGTACAACGTAAAGAAAGCAAAGTGAATGTCAACCAGATAGTGGAAATGTTTGATGTTGATCGCCAGGCGGTCCGATCAAATAGAAGCGCAGATGTCTTGAATAGTAGGAAAGCTATACTGGAAAAAAGAGCACAAAAACAAGGTGTTGAAAATCCGCAGCCTCAATCAACTCAAACGGCAGATGATGGCAATAAGACCCTCAAATTGTAGAACATAAGAAAACCATATCCCCTCATGCACATGTCATATATGAACAGCTTTATTGATTTAGGAGTTTAGATTTGCCTTCTGATAGAAATGATGAGGCAGGCCTTAAGGGACCTGTAGAGGTGGCGAAATATTTAGGTCTTAGCGAGCGGGACATATTTGTGATGGCTGAGCAAGGGCAAATCCCTGCTTTCAAAATGGGTTCAACCTGGAGATTTAGACAGAGTGATCTGGATAACTGGTTAGAAAACTCTCGTTCTGGTCCTACTGTGAGCAATGTAGAGTCTCTGACTCCAACTATAGTACCCGCACGTAGCAAATGGCGGAAAAGAAAAGACTCTGAAGAAGCAGATGTTGCGATCAAGAAAGCATGCAGAGATCATATAGAGTCAGAAATTAAAAGTGTTGGTAAAGAGATATTCCTTGTTGAATCATTTGAAGAGAAATTTGGTAAGGATGTAGTCAAGTTAGTGATTGACCAATTGAAAAAAGAAAAAGTTCTGAAGGAATCCTCTCATGAAGGACTTGGCGGCGAACAGGTTAGGGTTGTGATGAGGCGCCAATAATCAATTAATTAACTCTAGTATGTATGGTGCGTAACTGTTTTCTATCAATCCGGCAACTATAATCAAGACAATTGCAACTACGGCGAGTACTAATACTGCGAACATCACTCTTTTGAGTCGCTGGTCGGAAAAGTCGTAGATGGTTATTCCTCGTGAAAGAAATATACCGCACAAGGCTCCGGAGATATATCCCAATGCCTCTACAATGAGGTGAGGCATTATGGCCAGTATGATTACCAAGCCAGTTAAGAATTGACCTGTATCATTCCCAGTTCCACTTTTGATAAACAGTGTTATTGTAATAGCCCATACGCATGCGTTCCAACCAACAGCGATCATGGTTCCGAGTGATCTGTAAAGTAAAGCCAGTACGCTGAAAGCCAGCAAAATAATTATATTGTGAATAACAACGGCTGTGCCCAGTTCAAATCTTTCGGGAGAAAGAACATCTCCTGGTTCAAATCCTGTTTCTCTAAGAACAAACCCGAAATTTTCCTGAAGAGACTGGTAATCGGTAATTATTGCAATCAATAAGAACCCAATAAACATACCGCTAAATATACTAAGACAAGACAACGCGCTTTGAGAATTTACTCTTCTCCCTGTACCTTCTGCTGCCCAGATCCTCTCTCGATTTATCGCAAGAATAGTGTTGAATCTAGGTACCATCGCAGCTGAAGCTAGTGATAAACCTATAAGACCTGATTCAGGTACTCCCAACGCCTGCACAACAAATAAGCTGAGGATAGTGATCAGAATTGCTTCCATCCAAATTTGGATATTCCAGGCAAAAGTACTTGAAATAGGGAAAATATTGAGTAGAGCTGAGAATATATTTCCCGGTTCTTCTACGTTAGTGTTGGGATTTGAGATGTTATCAGAATCCCCCATGGGGCTCGCTCCTTCAGGTAGTAGTTTCTATGTTATTGAGCCATCGAACATATAGCCAACGGTATGCTCATCATCGTACATTTTGCCTAGATTGCATTCCATCATATCAAATATGATGAGATGGGTAATGATTGCTGTTTATTTACTGATATTGTTAGGATTCTGGAATATAATCGGATCCTGATAGAAGTGGCAGGAAACAAAGAGTTGTTGTGTACCAACACTTGAATCGTTCGGACTAGGACAGCGCAAGTAATCGAATAGTCTGGAGTATAAAAAAGGATCAGTCGTGAATATGAATAATCAGAGCATATGGAGACCAGATAAACAAGAAGTTGTGGTTGAAAATGGGGCGGTAGCATCTGCGCACCCAATAGCTTCCAAGGTGGGAATAGATATTCTTCAAGATGGCGGTAACGCAGTCGATGCGGCGATAGCGACAGGATTTTGTCTCAACGTTGTTGAGCCATGGAGTTCGTGTATAGCAGGCCATGGTCATATGCTGGTTTATATGTCGGATCTCGGTAAAACACTGTCTCTAGACTATAGTCATAGGTCTCCGATGGATGCTAATGCAAATATGTATCAGGTTTTAGGTCAGGTGGAAGCGGGAAACGGGTTGTATGAAGTTGAAAGCCAGTCGAACAGTGTTGGACACAGCTCAGTTGGTGTACCAGGAGTGACCGCAGGGATGTGGAAAGCACATGAATTATTTGGGAGCCTGCCGATGGAGCAGCTCATGGAGCCGTCTATCCACTATGCAAGAGAGGGATTCGATGTAGACTGGACGGCTTGTTTGATGATTGCACAGGTGATGCCTGATTTGATTCGGTACAGTGAGGGCGGACGTGTTTTTCTGCCAGGTGGCTACCCGCCGACTCCTGGCGAAAAACTTGTACAAAGTGATCTTGCTGATGTGCTAACACGGATATCTAAAGAAGGAAGAGATGCTTTGTACAAGGGTGATATAGCACATGCCATAGACGAAGAGATGAAGCTCAATGGCGGCTTTTTGAATGCCAGGGACTTAGCTGCTTTCGAGGTTGAAGTTTCAGAGCCACTTCGGACTTCATACAAAGGGTACGACATCCTGAGTTCTCCAGTCCCATCCGGCGCATTTACTCAACTTCAGGCACTGAACATACTCTCGTATTTTGATATTGACAAATTGAGACACAATTCTGACCGGTATCTGCATCTGATAGTCGAAGCGTTACGGCACTCTTTTGCTGACAGATACCGTTTCCTGGGGGATCCTGATTTTGGCCCTGTACCTTTGAAAGGGATGCTTTCTAAAGATTATGCAAGAGAAATTGCAGGTATGATTAACAGAGAAAATGCCGAGATGGAGAGCGAAACTGAACTCCAGCCGTGGGTGTCTTTTGCTGATAAAATTGTTCATAATCCATGGAATTACGAAAACAACAATGGGTTAGATCCTATCGGTTCCATGTCACCACCAAGCGCAGGGGATTCAACAACTCATTTCAGCGTGATTGATAAAAGCCGAAACATGGTGTCTTGTACACAAACAGCTACGGCTGGTTTTGGATCCCGCGTAGTCGTTCCTGGCACAGGTATTCTACTGACCAATGGTATGGTTGTGTTTAACCCTAAGGATGGTACACCCAACTCAATAGCAGGCAATAAACGTGGGTTGAATAACATGGGAGCTGTACTAGTACTGAACGATGGAAAGCCATTTTTTGCTTTGGGAGCATCAGGTGGCAGGAAAATAATGTCGCGCCTTGTGCAAGTTATCTTGAATGTGATTGATTTTGACAACGGAATTCAAGAAGCGATAACCGCGCCTACCGTAGATGCAGCAGATCGTGAGACTTTTGCAGATCACAGACTGGATCCTGAGGTCATTGAGGCGTTGAGTCGTATGGGGCATAGGATGGAAATTGTTCCTGAACCGTCAACTGGAGGTGGTTTTGCTAAGCCGCGTGGGGTGATGTTGAATGAAAAAACTGGTTTGGTGCACGCGGGTGTGCATGTAATAGGTCCGGACGGGGCATATGGCTATTAGTATTATCCAGTCGAGGATAGGATTATTATGGGCCTCAACTAATGAGAGAGATGACCGTTGAACAATATGATTATTTCAGGTAATACCGATGTTGGTAAAGTTCGTTCAGGTAATGAAGATTATTATGCCTTGTTAGAAGGAAATGAGCTTCCTGAAGGAATTGACGGAGTGATAGTAATCGCTGATGGCATGGGAGGGCATGCGGCTGGTGAAGTTGCCAGTAAGATGGCGACGGAAGGTGTGACCAGGCGGATAACTGATCAATCTCTCTTTCAAGCTGTGCCTGAAACAGTCTCGCTGACCGAATATCTGGGCCAGGTTTTGATAGACGTGAATCGAGAAGTTTATGCTGCAAGTCAAAATCCTGAATATCAAGGAATGGGGACTACTTGTACTGTAGGGGCTTTGCAAGCCGGTGAGTTACACATAGCGCACGTCGGGGACAGCAGAGCATACAGACTTAGGTCAGGGAACCTGGAACAGTTGACACAAGATCACTCATGGATAGCGGAGCAAATCATGGCAGGGAACATTACAGTAGAACAATCAAAGAGTCACCCATACCGAAACGTTATAACAAAAACAGTTGGGACTGACTCAGATGTAATTCCGCAGACTAAAACTGTGAGTGTTGAGAGCGGGGACAGAATTCTTGTCTGCTCCGATGGCCTTCATTCCATGGTGGATGACACGGAAATCGGTTCTATTTTGCTTCGTGGCGATACAGTATCGATAGTAAATGAATTGATAGATATGGCAAATGCAAAAGGTGGAACAGATAATATAACGGTAGCTGTGGCTGAAGTCATCGGGCCAGAAACTATCGATCAATCAAGGAGGGGAATCAGAAAAGTTCGACGTCACAAGATCCGTCGGTCTCCGGGGTTAGTGGGGTGGATAAAAAGCAGGGTGCTGAAATTTTGGGCGAAAAATTTCTAGGATATCTGCAAGTTATAGTGGATAAGGGAGACTTTCCAACTCGAGACATGTTAAGTCAGGGTCACAATTTAACTGCTTTGATTCGATTGTTGTAGTGATCACTGATTAGCAATGTGTTTTGGTCAAACAAACTCAATCCCGTAGGTTGATTGAGTTTTGCATTTGTAGCTATGCCTCCATCTCCTGAATCACCGGGCAAATTGCTTCCTGCAATGGTTATGAGAGAACCATCTTTTTCAATGCTTCTTACCCGGTTATTTCTGGAGTCTGAAAAAAATACAGTTCCGTCATTTTTGACTGCTATACCCATGGGTTTGAAAAGTGAGGCTTTGATTGCATTTGTGCCATCAGTAGAAAACCCTGGTTTACCAGTACCTGCTATTGTGGTAATGACTCCTGAAGAATCAATTTTGCGTATAACGTGTTGGGTTAAATCAGAGAAATACAAGTTACCTGAACCATCGAAGTCGATGGCCGATGCGCATCCTATTTGTGCTTTAGTTGCGAGCTGACCATTTCCTGAAAATCCAGACATTCCTGTCCCTGCGTACGTGCTGATCAAACCGGTTAATGGATCTATAACCCGGATACGTCCTGCCATATCTCCAATATAGGTTCTTCCGTCTGGTCCTGAAGCTATTGAATGTATAGCTATGAAATTAGAGGAAAGGGCAGGGCCCTCGTCTCCACGGTCGCCCGTTTCACCTGATGACCCTGCAATTGCCTGTATATTTCCATTTTGATCTACTACTCTTACCTGTGCGTTGAGCGAATCTGCTATGACAATTCGCCCTTCTAAATCAACTGCTACATCGTAAGGATTAAGGAAATTAGCGTTTGTTGCTTTAGCATTGTTGCCCCCGGATCCTCGGCCACCGCTACCGGCAATGGTAGTGATAATTGTATTGTTATGATCTATTTTGCGGATTCTATCACTTTGCATATCAGCTATGTAAATTGATTTATCTTCTCCAACGGATAATCCGCATGGATTACTGATGTAAGCGTCTATAGCCGGTCCACCATCTCCTATCCCGGTTCCTCCGGCTATGGTTGTCACAATACCAGTGAGGGGGTCGATCATCCTGACACGGCCAGAGCTGTCGCTATAAAAGACTGTTTTATCAGGGTCTACCCATATTCCTATCTCAACTGCGTTAGTCATAGTTTCATTCGCCGGCACTCCATCTTTTCCCCATCCTGGAACACCCGTGCCAGCTATAGTAGTTACAATTCCCGTATGTGCATCAATTCTTCTGAGTCTGTTACCTTTGGCTTCTCCAACATAGATATTGTTATCATGGTCTATATGCAAGGAATCGGGCATGTCTGTCGCAGCATTGATTGCGAGTCCGCCGTCCCCGTAAGAGGAAGCGTCTCCGGTTCCAAAAACTGTTGAAATAATCCCAGTTCCCTTATCTATTTTCCTGATTCGGTTATTGGAGTTATCACATATATAGAGATTCCATTCAGAGTCAAAAGCAATGTGTTCAGGCAAATTAAGTGATGCTTCTTTAGCAGGCCCACCATCACCATGGTATCCATGGACACCATGATTTGAGCCTGAAAATGGTCTACTGGGACCTTCTTCCAAAAAATAGTTACGGGTTGACAGACCTGCTATTGTTTCGGTTAGCCCTGTAGTGCAATCTATGCGAGTGACCTTGCTGTCCCACTTGTGGCATATATAAATATTTCCTGCATCGTCTACTGCAACGCCACATGTAGTGTCAAATTCTGACTCGACCGCGGGCAGTCCTTCGCCTCCTCGTCCTGTTTTACCGGAACCAGCCACTGTTGTGATTATTCCGGTTTCATGATCTATTCGTCTGAGGATGTTAGGCCCTTCGTCAGGTCCTCGCGCACCAAGCTCTATGAAAAATATATTCCCGTGAACATCTTGGAAAAAGTCGTGAGGTGTGTGCACCCTAGCCTTTGATGCAGGCCCACCATCTCCTGTTGAATCGGGCACTCCGTCACCGGCAAAGTTATGGATTATGCCTTCTGAATCGATCCTCCAAATACGATGGCTCCGTATGTCTCCAAATACCAGGTCTCCGTTGGGCCTTCTGATTATCCCAGAGGGCCAACCTATATCTGCTTCTGTGGCAGGCACCCCGGTTTTATACCCTGCTCCGGCGATTGTCTTAATAGAGCCGGGTTGCATCTTTTCAAAGATTTCTGTGAGGCTCATTTTAGTTCCGATACCACACTAAACCAAGGACAGTTTCATAGAGATGAAATCCTGGTCCTACCATTGAGTTAGCTCAGTGGTAGGACTAAGCGACAATTCTGTTACTTGCAACTGGAGATTCTCAGCCTTATCTATGCGGATAGTGATACCCATATTTCAGGACTTCGTCAGCTAACGGGCCTTTGAGAGACCACATTTGTTCAGGTCTGATGTGGTCTCTGTATGTCATCGGAACTTTGTTTTCGAGTTTTCTAATCTGAAGGGTAAACTCGGTGGATCCGTTTAATTCGTATTGCTCCACTTCGAGCAACTGCGCATCATTTGCTGTTCTTAGACGGGATTTCAATTCATCAACCATGGTTTCGAATGACAAAGTTACTATTGCCACTTTAGACCCGCCACCATAGTTAATAGTTTCGCCTTCACCAGAGCCGTATGGAGGGATTTCTAAGACAGGGAGCTCAATGGAATATGGCATGTTAGAGAGTTCCTGTTCAAGCTCTTCACCATCCAGCGGTAGAGCGTGTGAGGACCACCATGGGAACAGATGGAAACTCGATATATCGGTGCTTTTACCAGAACCAGAATTTACTCGAGGCAACGCAGGGTAGAATTCCGCGTAGGTATCCTTGTTGCCGTTATTAAAGAAGAATTCCCGACCGTTGCAATTGGGCGAATTCGAGAACATACTTCGGCACTTATAAGTTATCCATGCTTGATCACTGAGATCTTGTTTCCATATCCCGATACCTCCCGGAAATGCTCCTGGCTTATTACTAAAATTAACGGTTTCACTTTCAAGGCTGATATTCTTGTTATATCCGGTGGTGCCATAAAATTCAATCAAGTAGTGACCGACTACTTCTTTTGTATCACGTTCAATAATGGCAGGTATCTTAAGGATCTTGAACTCAGGTTGAGTGTTGTCGTAAATAGTACATTTGTCGTTGGAACTACCGCAGCCGATATATGCAGTGGATGCGGGTTCTTCCGCAATAGCGGGCCGTCCCAGCCGGCTGACCTCAGTTCCTGTGACTTCGGAATTTAATGGATCGAACGTCACTATAGTGTAATTTCCGCTAGCTGCGACATACACATCGTTGTTGACGGGGTTTACTACCACTAGATCAGCCGATTTAAGTCCATAGATTCCGTTACAAACATGCGAACTTGTCTGGTCACATATTGACCAATCTGATACATGTGAATTAGCTTCCCTCACTGTAGTATCTGCGAACATCTTAACAAAGGTCAGGGAACCAGAGGATGAATCTCTGCTGAATACCGATAGAGCCCAAGATCTAGATCCTGTAGCATAGACATAGCTTCCGTCAGGACTCACATCTACTGAGGAAGCAAATTTTAGCCCGATAGTACTAGATAAGTCATTGTTATAGACTAATTCCTCTACCAGTGTTAGAAGTCCAGTGGATAAGTCTCTGCTAAATACACTCAGAGCACTAGGGCTTCTACCTGTGGTATAAACGTTCTTGCCGTCAGGGCTGATCTTTAGGGACGATGAATCTCTCAAACCGTCGATACGCGGAGTATAGTCGTATGGAGCATACTTCGTAACGAATGTGAGAGCACCTGAAGATGCGTCTCGACTAAATACTGACAGGTTTTCATCTCCACGACTCAGAACATAGACGTGGTTTCCATCAGGACTAACTTGTACAAAACGAGCTTCGTCGATACCGTAATTTTGGGCTTGGATTTTTTCAACCAATGTGAGAGCTCCCGAAGATGGGTTTCTGTTAAACACCACAATGTTGGACATCTCTCCGGTACCAGGATTGTTACCTGTAACATAGACATGGTTTCCGTCAGGACTCACATCAAGGCCATAAGCTCCTCCTCCGGTTCCGGAGTTCCCTGTAACATCCGGGAGAGATGTGAGGGTGCCCGTTGTTGCGTCTCTACTAAATACTATTAATTTGTCGGCCCTACTGGAAGTCACGTATAAGTGTTTTTCGTCAGGGCTCAATGAAACGGTTGAAGGATCCGTGTTCGTGTCTCGAATTTTTTGAATGAGTGTAAGAGAGCCGGAGTCTGGGTCTATGCTTAACACTATTACAGAACTTTGATATTGGGAAGCAGCATAAATATAGTTTCCGTCAGAAGTTACTGCCATTGAGAAAATGCCGGCTAACCCTGAAACTCCGTTTATGCCTTCTTGGACCTTGCTTACATATGCAGCAGGGATTGAGAAGGTTTCATCAGCTACAGCAGCCTCTGCGGGGATTACAGGAGCGGCAGTGGGAGTCCACTCTGAAGATAAAAGTTGGTAATCATCAGTGTAAACAAAATCAGTCATTTCACTATCAGTGATCACAGATAGTGGTTCAGCGAGTTCACTTGCAATCAGCCCCCATGCTGTTATAGGAGTCCACTTGCCATTGTTACTGCCCATGATATCAATATTCCCAACTTGATATGGCGACTCTCCGATGGCTCCATGGTAGTAGAGGTCAGGCAGACCGAACAAAGCGTGACCTAGTTCGTGAGTCCAAGTACGCAGGCTCTCTTCATTGGAAATAGTAAAGTCAGTATCAGTATTCCTTGATGGTCTAGTAGCTGCTCCAAGTGTGGCACGTTGATATGTTCCATAGTTATAAATCACAGTTACATTGTGGTTATGGTATCTATTTGGCTCCCCTCTCTGACGATTCAACCAATATAGAGACTCTGATGCTCTATCGTTGTAGTTTAGAAGCAAATTAGGATTTCCATCTTCATCCCGAATCAAGGCGTAGCGGTCCAAATCGAACATTTCTGTTGTTTGTGTTTGTACAGAGGGAAGTGTCAGTTCGTTAGGGCAATCATCATAAAGCAGTCTTCCTTCGACCTCTGCATAACGTTGGCAGGATCCGTAAGGCTCGTAGTCCTTTCCTCGGTCGATTTGAATTGCTTTACGTACAAATCCTTCCCTATCCTTGACAGGGGAAAGAGTAAACGACTTGTCTGCACTCATGGCATTGAAATAATGGCTGAGTTGTTCTTCTTCATTACCGAAAACCAAACTTCCAACTTGATCGGTGTTTAAGCACATGGGTTGTCCGCTATTTTCAGAGGCCCAACCACTATTTCCACCGTTGCAGATTGAATTATCATATTTGAGGTTAATAGGAAGCACGAATCGAGTCATGTCTGCTGTTGAGAACACCACATCCGGGTTGTCAACGAATTTGACTAGCTGATATTCATCGTTTTCGCCAATACGGATTAGAGCATTTTCGGAAATACTTAGCTTGTAGTACTTGCCTCCAAAAAGAGGAGTGGCAGTATAGAAGTCTAGTAACATGGACCTGCCTTCTTCCAAAGAGTCAATGCCTCCGTAGAGTGTTCTGGTCGCACCTTCTACCGGTTGACCATCTGTACAGGTTTCATCAGAGCAGAGGGTAAGTGAAAGGGCATCTCCTAGATCTGGAATACTCCAATCCACATCATCTATCTTGTAGATAGTTGTCGAATAATCTCCTTGGTCGTTACGTAATTTGATTGATTCTGAGGTAGTGATGCGGACACCGATCTGTGGGTCCCAGAAAGTTGCTCTTTGTCCGTGTAAAGGCATTGTCACGAAGGTATATGCTTCTCTAAACGTATCCACAGTCACTACAGGTGTTGAGGTGGCAGCTTGAGGAGTCACTACAGGTGTTGAGGTGGCAGCTTGAGGAGTCACTACAGGTGTTGAAGTGGCAGCCTGAGGAGTCACTACAGGTGTTGAAGTGGCAGCTTGAGGAGTCACTACAGGTGTTGAAATAGGAGTACTGGCTGAGCATCTTAAGTCGTTGCCTGTAGGTAACGGAGCAGATCCGGTTATTGCACTAGATACCGAAATTGTTCTGGGTTTAGACCAATTTCCAGGATTGCAATCAACGTCTCTAGGCCTGACTCTCCAGAAATATTTCCCTGGCTGAGTGATTGTCTCTGAATATTGTGTTCCATCAAGATAGATATCCCGAATTCCGAAATTCTCTGGATCGGTGAGGTGCATTATTTGCAAACGGTAGTCTTCGGCATTTTCAGATGGATGCCACTTGAATGTGATCTCTTGATCACTCACATCCGCATTTGCGTGAGGAGATATTATGGTTGGGGCTACTTCAATGCCGGAGAGCCATTTTAGAGCACGCGATATCAATTCGTCTCTTTGAGAAGGTTCCACGATCGCGTTCACATCAAATCCCAAATACACGACTTTATAAACTCCGTTATCTAATCGGTACGCCGCAGGGCGACCAACGGGATAGTCCACAAAGCTGCTCACCGCTGCATAGATGTCGCCTGAATCGGTTATAGTCAGCCCGGTTATTGGTCCAACAACACCTGTGGCATGCTGTGACTTCAGGGTAGACCACACGGGGAGGTCATCATATTGACCAGACAAATCCCCCGGGGCGAAAACAGATAAATACGATGTATCGCTGTGAGGCTGATCCGAACTAAGAATGTTTCTAATTCCGGAAGTGTAGATATTTCCTTCGTTGTTGACAGCGACCGTGACACCGTCCGCCTTATCGGATTCAGTTAATTTATGGCTGTAAACATAACTAAGCTTCCCATTCCCCGCACCCATGCGATACTCAGCAGCAGGGTCAATAAGTTGCCCTTCAGCATTAAATTTCTGGACCATTCCGTGCCTGGTATCAGCCACATAGATGTTACCGGAACTATCTACAGCCAATGCTCCCGGGTACCATAGATATCCGTTAACATTAGTGAATATTTTTTCTCCTGTCGTACGTGATATTTTGACTTCTTCATGAGTTTTCGGGTTTTTGATCTGGCCATCGTGACCCATGTAACGAGTGTTTTCATTTGTATAGTCAGGGCCTCTGCTGTATAACCGACCACGCTGTTCAGCAAACGGCCTTGGACCGCCCCACTTTGAAATGAAGACACCTTCCGAGGTGAATTTCTGTATACGGTGGTTTTCGGTGTCGGCTACATACACATTACCGCTACTATCCAGCGCTATGCCCTTGGGGAATTTGAATTCTGATTCTGACTCCCCTTCGCTTCCCCATGCGGTATATTTACCGGAAGTGTCGATTTTCTGTATTCGGTGATTTCCAGTGTCTGCTATGAATATGGTTCCGTCATCACCTACTGCAACACCTTCAGGGAAATAGAATTCGCCCACATTGTGACCTTTGCTGCCAAATGTAGCAACTGTGTTTCCGCTTTTATCCAGCTTTACGATCCGGTGGTTGAAGGAATCAGCAGCATATATATTTTCGAAGTTGTCATGAGAGATGCCTCTTATGCCATTAAAATCTGATTCTTCACCAGAGGAGGTGTTACCAAGCGTCCACAGGAATTCTCCATTCGCTGAGAATTTCTCGACTACCGGACTGGAATCCCCTGTATCTAAACTAGAATCTCCTGTATCTAATATGTATATGGAGTCGTCAGATGCTATGAATATATCCGCAATCGGTCCGAATAAGTTGTTTTCTACTCCGCCCTTAAATAACGACCTGATCTTTTCACCTGTATTGATGTCATAGATGACTACTACCGAAGTGTCATCGTATACACGCCTTCCGTTAACCGAATGGTAATCACCTGTGTCTTGTCCCACTATGACCTGGCCACTGCTATTGATGGCAATTGCCCTGGGATTTTCCATGTTTGCCAGTGGCGAATTTCCCCACTGGCTCTCATTCAAATTGGGGTCATTGCATCCTTTCAGAGACCCAGACGATGAAATAAGCTGTAGACTCCCATATTTGGCTCCCTGATATGGGTAACTTCCTGTCAGCAGAAGAGGTTCAGGTTCATTGGATGATTCATTGTTGTAAATAGCGATATGTGTGCTATTTTTGCCGCCTGTCCACTTATCTCTGGTCTGACAAGGGATATCGTTTGCTTGAACCCCAAGTCTTGAAACAGGAGTTGATATGTGCGATCCACCAGCCCCGGGTTGGAACTTCATAACCCTGTTAGTACCGTTTCCTCCGTGATAGAAGGTGGCACCGAGCTCTACCACCCACACATCACCGTTTTTATCAATTCCCACATCCACTGGAGTGGTGATTTGTGTATTCATCAACTGGCGATCGTACCCTGAATATCTGGAGGCACCCCATTGGAAATCTCCTCCAACTTTGCCCAGGTAATTTCCGTCGTTGTCCAGTATAGAAACGCTTCCCCTAAAGTCGTCGATATCGGCTACATAAAGATTTCCTTGAGTATCGATAGCCAGACCTGATATCGAATAGAATTTCCCGAAATCCGAATTGGAGGCACTAGATTGGTGCCTTGAGCCCCCGATAGTCTTTATTAATTGGCGGTCTGGTCCATATTTATAGATGCGGTCTGTATCATCTGCGATAAAAATATTACCGCTTCTATCAACCACAATAGCTATGGGATCAAAGAAGGATCTGGAGTTAGCATTTCCCCATTCGAAGTCCACGGTACCTTCTCCATCTTTTATCTTTACAATCCGGTCAACCAGTGAACGGGGTCCTGAAGCGGTATCCATTGGAGATGAAAGAGGATCTATAGCTCCGAAATGGAATATATCTTCCACATCATTTCGATTTCCGTATTCAACTGTACGTAAAACCTGCATAGCTGGCATACAACTCTGTGTGGAGTGTTCGATTACTGGATCGGCGTAGGGTTCGCCGCAATATCGTGCGCGACCTCCACTGGTAGCATGAGTGCTTCTGATCCCAAACTGGAGTTCCAGTCCGTTCCCGATAGGGTCATTACTGACGCCTTGAAGTGACGGAGCAACACCACCAAACTCGCGACGGGATGTCGCGCCGGTTCCTCCACCTCCTCCATCTGGGAAATATTGCTCAAGGTTCCATTGTTCAGTATTGAGGTATTTGACAGCAAAGTTTATACCGTCGCTTCCAAATTGAATCGGTCTCCAATCCTGGCTTGTGCTCAATAAAAGGTTGCCACCGTTATCCAGGAAATCCCTGATGTTAGCGCCTGAGTCAGGGTTTACTCCAACAGCTATCACGGCTCCGGTAAGATAACTGTTTAGAGTTGATAGTGTTACTGGTCCTCTGGTCATCTCGTCCCAGAGGTCGTATGGGAGACCAAGCGAATCGATCACGTTTTGTAAATAACGTCCTTGATGGCGCATTCCTCCATTAGGGCTATTTAAAACCAGAATATCGGAAGTTTTGATGAATGGATCGTTAACGTCGAAAGTGACCGTTTCTGACTCAAACACATTTCCTTCGCCGTTGGTTGCTCTGATGTAGTAGGTAACAGATTCCTTTGAATTGAATGGACCAATCGCAGCTCCATATAATCGATCATTTGCGTATCTGTCGCCTTGTAGACCATCGTCTAACATATTAACTACAGCAGATTTACTCTCAACGGAAGATAGAGAATAGACCAGCTCAACTGAGAAGTGATTCACCCCGGGAATGCCTGACGGGACCGAGTCTCGTGCGTCTCCAATCAAGGCGGTGATGTACACTTGATCATTGGAATCAGGTTTGACTGGATACTGGTTCGGCTTGGAAGGTCCGGAATTACAATCAGAGGCTCCAATGAATCGAGCCATAAATCCTGTGTTTCCGCACACCATCTTTGGGCCACCAAAAATTTTATCGTAGTTAGAATTAGAATGGCTAAGATAGAAAATATAGGGAACAGTTAAAGTGCCTTCGGAACTTGTTACACTCACCCGTCCTTCGTACCATCCTTCAGGGGAGTCTGCAGTAAACGGGCCAGCTGACAATTCAACTGAAGTAACGGCTCCTGGCGATACAGTCTCTGTAGAACTCGACACTGCTACATCTGAGCTATCGGCTAAATACAGCCCGTTGCCAGTGTTATTATCTTGCGGCCAATTTCCACCACTGTAAATGCGAGTCTCTGTTGAGAGATTCACTTCAATCGAGTTTGCCCCGAAATTTTGCAAATTGATAGTGTGTTTGCCGGTTTTATTGGTTGTCAGTTGTCCAAAACTGAGGCTCGGAGGCATTACAAGTAAGCTTGTTGCTAGGGCACGATCTTTGTTTATCGCGCCTGCACCCTGCTCCCACAAACGGTCGTTTGTGAGCGGATCAGCGGTGTTCATCATCGCAGCCTTTATCATTTCAGGAGTCCAATCAGGGTGCTGTTGCTTAATTAAGCCTGCAACACCTGCTACATGAGGGACTGCGATGCTCGTTCCTGAGGTGACAACATAAGCCTGGTATGACGGGTTGCTTAGGTCATGTTCTGTACTGGCTTTGGTGGTAGAGATATTTTGGCCAGGTGCAACAAGGTCGGGCTTAATACGAAGATCCGCGGTTGGACCTCGGCTCGACCGTCCTTGAACTTCTTTTAAGTCGCTGGTGAGTGCTCCAACGGTAATTGCTTTTACTGAACTCGCACTTTCGTTAAGTGTGTACATAGATTCAGGCTGATTTCCTGCAGACTGGACTACGACGATGCCTTGCTCAGTAGCAATATCCATCATGACGCTCATTGCTGTTAAGCCATCACTTGTATTTGGGCTGCCGGTGGCATGTGCTATAACATCAGGTTCATCACCTGTTTTCGGAGTCCCGTCTGGGCCTTTTACTGCATAGTCGAACCCAGCCATTCGCCATTCGTCGAATCCACCCCCGGCAAAATTCCATACTGTTTTTACAGCCCATAGACATGCACCTGGAGCAATTCCTCTCGTTCCTGCAGCCACTCCAGCAAGTTCTGTTCCGTGACCTTTGATAGCAGGGTCCAAAGCATAAGTAGAAGGTGAATTCCCGGAATCCACTCCCACAAAATTGATACGCCTCACTACCTTGTCACGATCACTATGGTTCAACTGATACATTAGATCGGGATGGTTATAGTCAATGCCACTATCTAATATAGCTATTTCAACGCCCTCCCCGCGGTTGCCAGGCACGATTTCGCAAGCATTGCCAGTACCAGCAATATCCCAAGCTCTACCCACCCAGCTATTTCTTGCCTGCACTATTTTTTGAGATGGGTCGGCTGAATTAATGCTTAGCCTGTAACTACCTGAGGCGCTGGTCAGAGATGCTGTACGCACTGAATATGTACCAGTCTCCGTTAGCCAGTGATCGTTGATGGAGACACTGGTATTGGCATCAGAACTTTCCCATGCAGTATTCATTCCGCTTGGGGATGACAGAACAATTAAAGGCTTGATGTCTCCTCTAGTAACGGCCATTTCCAGTGTGACTCTGGAACCGAGTTCACCTTCGAAAGTCCAGACGTCTTGTTGGTCGGTGGTGAGAGCTCCTTCCGACACGTTTTCTAGTTTCCCTTTATTGGATGAGGAAAACGCAGCTATCGGGACTGTGGATACTGTGACTGGAGAGAGGTTTTCTCCAGTGGTATCGACAGCGGCTACAGTGAAATTGTAAGGAATGCCATTGGTTAATTGTCTTACTGTAAAACTTTCATATTCTTTGTTTGGATCTCCCGCCATGACTTCTA
>CAZBMS010000030.1:0-18264 GCA_964493125.1 uncultured Dehalococcoidia bacterium
CAGCCACTACCATGGAATGCTTAGTACCTCTTACCACAGCTTTAGCATGATGCAACATGTCAGACATAGTAACCATAACTGTTGATCGGTAACCTAAAACCGTATTCCCCAAACTATCGCCTACAAGGATCATGGGAATACCCACTTTATCTACAAGGCGCGCGATTGAGTAGTCGTAAGCAGTCACAGCAGTAATTCTCTTGCCCGACTTTTTCATTTCTTTAAAATGTTGAACTCTGATACGCATTTCACACCTCTTATTTATGCTAAGCCTGACTCCATCGTGCCAACAAGAACATCTTGCCATATCGCCCTGCTTTGATTCTCAGTCCCACTTAATCTAGAAACTAAATCAACCATCGCAATACCTAATCCCGAATACAAGGGGAGTAACTGCGGGGTTCGCTTCCTGATCTCCGCCAAGTGCAACGTTACCGTATCAAAATCTTCCCTCTCTATAGGTCCGGTAACAGATCGTTGAATTCCCCCGTTTTCTATATTCCGAAGTGTAGATTGGATCAATGGCAACAAAGCATCAATGGCCTCCTTACTATCAAACCCAATCGCTGACCACATTTGGATAGCACCTTCGATTAATGTTGTGAGATAACCACAAGCCATGACCGCAGATGCGTGGTAAAGCGTTCTGTCTTCAGGCGGTATTGAAACAATCTTACCTTTAAGACCTCTTATCAATCGTATAATCCAATCATGAAGGCCCTCGTCATACGAAACAGTGAAAGTAGAACCCAATAAATGGTCTGGATCGCAAATATTGCCACAAAAAGTTTGGAGTGGATGCATCGCTCCTACATAAGCACCTCGGATCCTTGCCTTTTCTAGAACTTCAGTGCCAAAAACCCCACTACAATGTATTACTGCCTGACCCTTTCGCCATTGAAAATCACTTGCGATTTCAGTTATTGCTTTATCAGGTACCGTCAAAAAGATTAGATCGCATCGTTCCTGGAGGTCAAAAAAATTGTCAGTAGCTTCACATCCCACTAATTTAGAAGCCAAAGAACTTGCAGAATCCAATGACTGGCTAGCAACCATTTCAATATCATAACCAGCGTTGCGCATTGCTAAAGATAAAGCGGTACCCATACGTCCACTTCCAATAAAACCAACTCGCTGGAACTTAACTGCCAACACTGATCTCCTTTATAGAAGGTATCCCCGCCAAACCATCAGCGTTGGTAACAGCTCGAACAATTGCCTTCGACATAACAACTGCAGCTATTGCACCAACCTTGGTAAGTAATCTGTGGTCTATCTCGCCATGCCAGGTGCCCGTTGCCAAAGTAAATACTGTGTCACCATCGGCCATAGTGTGAGCAGGCCTGACCGCCAGTGCAATTCCATCCTGCCCTCGCCCAGCCAGCTTGTTGGCTTGGCCTTTATCAAGGCCCGCATTAGTGATCAAAATCCCTATGGTAGTATTGTTCCCAGCACCTATTTCATTAGGATCCAAAGCTGACTCAGGATTTGCCATCAAGTCCATAGTATTCACGAGCCCCGCTCTATTATTGTCGAGGGGTCCGGCAACAATTCTACCTGTATCAGGATCAACAACATCACCCCAGGAGTTGACTACTACCAAAGCAAAGATTATTAACCCAGGTTCAATCTCATGGCCAAAAATACCCAAACCACCTTTAGTAGCACTGGCCAAACCAAATGCTTTACCAACCGTAGCGCCCGTACCAGCACCAATAGTCCCTTCCATTAGGTTATCGGATCTCGCAACCTCACAGGCTCTATACCCATCTTCCGCATTGGGCCTCACCTGATGATTACCTATGTTCAAATCAGATATTATGGCTGTCGGAATTATCGGAACTACAGATTTACCTACTCGGTAGCCTACTTGCTTTTCTTCAAGATATTGCATGACTCCAGCAGCGGCATCTAATCCATATGCGCTGCCACCACTTAACAGAACACCATGAATTTCATTAATTAGATTGCCAGGTCTTAACAAATCCGTCTCCCTAGTGCCAGGGGCAGAGCCTCTAACATCTACCCCACCAACGGCCCCTCTTTCGGATAGCACAACCGTGCAACCAGTTGCATTCATCAGATCAGTTACGTGACCAATCTTAATACCAGATATGCCCATCGATTCTCGTAATACCATAAACACAAAAAACGCCCTCAACGTAACCGATGGGGCGCTTAAAGATTTATCTTTATAGCTTCAGCCGTCTCGGTCTTGCGTTGATCCCAGCGGCGACTCAATTTCAGTCATCCAAATACTCGTCTCCCATAAGGTAGACGGCACGGTAATCCTAGCAACCAGCAATCGAGCAGTCAACAATATTTCGTCCAGTGAAACAAGCTTTAAGCATTGCCGTTCAATCAATCTTGAAAATCCTCAACAAGAATGCTTGAGGACAACATACGGCAGTGCTATACTCCGTCAAATTAACTGATAGAGCGTGAAAATGATCAGTACTCTGAAAGAAGTCAGGCATGCATACGGCTTTGAAGACGTATCAATAGTGCCTGGAGCGGTAACCGTAAATCCAGAACAAGCAGACTTGGGCCTAACCATTGGGAATTTACAATTTTCAATACCAATTATAGCTTCCGCCATGGACGCCGTAGTTTCTCCATCGTTCGCAGTTCAACTTGGCAAAATGGGTGGCCTTGGAGTCCTGAATATGGAAGGTCTTTATTCTCGATACGTGGACGCACCTGAAAAAGTTGCAGAAATCGCTGAGGCTTCGCCAAGCTCAGCTACTGGAATTTTGCAAAGTCTGTATCAAGAACCTATAAAGGAAAGTTTAGTAGCAGAACGGGTAGAGCAAATTCATAAATCTGGTGCTATATGTGCCGTTTCGTTCACCCCGCAAAATACAAAGCGACTCGGTCCCGTAGCAGTTGAGGCTGGAGCTGATATATTAGTGGTGCAATCTACCGTAACCACTGCTAGACACATATCGAAAAGCTATCATGGATTGGTGTTATCAGAACTTGTAGAGCAAATTAATGTCCCCGTTATGGTTGGAAATTGTGTGACCTATGGGGCAACTCTCGAACTTATGGAGTCGGGAGTCGCTGCCGTCCTAGTAGGGGTTGGACCAGGAGCTGCCTGTACTACACGAGAGGTCACTGGGGTAGGAGTACCTCAAGTGACAGCTACTCTCGACTGTAGCGCTGCTAGAGAAGAATATTATAGAAGAACGGGGCGACGTGTTGCGATAATAACGGACGGTGGAATTCGGACGGGAGGGGATATGTGCAAATCTATAGTGGCCGGGGCCGATGGAGTTATGATTGGCACACCATTTGCTCAAACCGAAGAAGCCCCTGGAAAAGGATTTAACTGGGGCATGGCGACTCCTCACGCCGCCCTTCCAAGAGGAATAAGAATTAACACTGGTACAAAAGGAACTCTTGAACAGCTTTTGTTCGGTCCAACTAGCCGTACCGACGGGACACAAAATTTGGTCGGGGCGCTAAGAGTATGCATGGGTATGTGTGGGGCGCTAAGCATACAGGAACTACAGCAGACGGAAATGGTGGTAGCGCCTGCGATAGCAACGGAAGGCAAAGCCTTTCAGATTGCTGGTAGCATTTAACCTCTCGTTTGCGTTAAGACAAATTTCACATCTAGGCTAAATAACAAGAAATTATTCGGCACAATTGACTACACGGATCTCGGGCTTATACTGTTGCCTATTGGAGGAACACCGTGAGCATTACCCATCTTTTATCCATATGTGACCTATCTATAGATAACGTCGGCAATATTGTAAACCTTGCTGCTAAGCTAAAAATCGAGAGGTTTAACGAAAAATTGCAAGGGAAGAGTGTAGCTATGCTCTTTGAAAAACCTTCGCTTAGAACCAAAGTTAGCTTTGATGTTGGAATTCAACAAATGGGTGGTCACCCTATTTACTTGGGCAAGGACGAAGTCGGGTTGGGAGGCCGAGAAGCCGTTTCTGATGTCGCTCGTGTTTTATCTAGATATGTAGAAGCAATTGTTGCGAGAGTATTTAAGCACAATACCCTAGAAGAATTAGCTATGCATGCCACTATTCCGGTTATAAATGCACTTTCTGACTCCGAACATCCCTGTCAGGCTCTTGGTGATATGCTTACAATTGAAGAACATATCGGGCTCTCCAACAAGCCTACCATTGCCTTCATTGGGGATGGGAATAACGTAGCTTCCAGCCTTGCCTTAGCAGCAACTGCCCTAGGATCAGACTTCATTATAGCCTCGCCATCAGGATACGAGCTGCCAAAAATTGTTATAGAAAAAGCTAACGGCAGATCTTCAAAAGGGCGAGTCCATCAAGTTGAGCTGCCTCAGGAGGCAATAACTCAGGCAGAGGTCATTTATACAGACGTCTGGACAAGTATGGGCCAAGAAAATGAATCAGCGAAACGAGACACGGATTTCAAAAATTATCAGATAAACCCACAGATTATGGACTTGGCTAAACCAGGCTCGATATTTATGCACCCGTTGCCGGCTCATAATGGCCAAGAAGTGAGTGCCGATATGCTAGATGATCCTAGATCAGTAGTATTTGATCAAGCTGAAAACAGACTGCATGCTCAAAAAGCAATATTCTTACACCTTTTAGAGCATTCAACCTAATAATATACTATTTTATCAATTACTCATGACCAAGCCTATTATAGCCATAGTTGGAAGACCAAACGTCGGAAAGTCCACTCTTTTCAACCGCCTTGTTGGACGTAGATTTGCAGTGGTAGCAGAGGAACCTGGAACCACTAGAGATCGGATATCTCTTGACGCCATATGGCGAGATCGAACGTTCATAATTATCGACACAGGTGGCCTAGATTATGACGAGTCGATAAAACTATCAAAAGAAGTTGAAGAGCAGGTAGAGGCGGCAATAGAGTCAGCCGACTCTATTATTTTCCTGACGGACGCCCGTGATGGTATAACATCCTTAGATTTAGACATAGGAGAAAGACTCAGGAAATCTGAAAAACCCGTTTTTTTGGCCGTAAACAAAGCTGATAATAGTAAGGTCGCCCAAAACACTTCTGAATTTTACGAGATTAAACTCGGCGACCCTATGCCTATAAGTGCACATCACAATATAGGCATAGATAATCTTATGAACACAATTTCCCAGCAATTTCCTAAACAACCCAAAGAAGAACCCGAAGATACTCAGTCACTATCGTTAGCTATAGTTGGACGGGTTAATGTTGGGAAATCCTCCCTGTTGAATGCGATACTGGGAGAAGAAAGGGCTATAGTTAGCGATATACCAGGTACTACGCGAGATTCTATAGACACCAAGGTTCAATACGATGAACAACAACTCCTGCTGATAGACACCGCGGGGATAAGAAGAAGGGGCAAAGTTATCCCGGGGATTGAGAAATTTAGTGTCTTGCGATCTGTAAGATCTATCGACAGAGCCGATGTGATCTTCCTTGTAATGGATGCAACTGAGTTAGCAACCGCACAAGACTCACATATAGCAGGTCAGATAACTAACGCATTCAAGGGTGTAGTAATACTTGTTAACAAATGGGATATTGCGGAAGCGAATGGTATTACGGAATCGGAATGTATATCTGAAATCAGAGACCGCTTCAAATTCATGCCTTACGCGCCTATAAGATTTGTGTCAGCAGTAGAAAAAATCGGCGTATCAGACGCTATAGATGCAGCAATCATGGTCTTTGAAGACCTTACCAAGGAAGTGGAAGAAGAAAAACTTAATAACGAAGTAACCTCGGCTATTTCAAAGCATCTTCCACCCTATAAAGGCAGACGTCATCTCAGAGTTCACAAAGTATTTCAGGCGGGTATAAATCCACCAACGTTCACATTTTATGTTAATTATCCGGACTTGGTACATTTCTCTTACAGGAGATACCTGGAAAATCGACTGAGGGAAGGATTAGGGTTTCGATGGTCTCACTTAAAATTAGAGTTTAAGAACAGGTCTAAAAGCAATGCTTGAGTTTATTCAATCTCATATAGATTGGTTAGTGATTCCAGGCTCATACCTAATAGGCAGCGTATCTTGGGGCCTGATAATTGGTAAGTTAACTCGTGGAATCGACGTACGGGATCATGGAAGCGGATCTACTGGATCAACTAATGTTCTGAGAACGCTTGGGCCTCGTCTGGGAGCCTTTGTATTCGTATTGGATGTATCTAAAGGGATTTTAGCAATCTTAGTGGCCAAGATCATCGGTGACGAGCCATTAATAGATGGGCTCGCGGCTTTGGCAGTAATCATCGGTCACAATTGGCCAATTTTTAGCAGGTTTCAAGGCGGAAGAGGAATCGCATCCGCCGTTGGAGCGCTGACTATATTAGCTCCAACGGCGACTATTATCGCAGTTGTAGCCTTTATGCCAGCTGTGTTAATAACTAGATACGTGTCATTGGGATCGATTTTGGCAGTATTCTCAGCGGTAATCACAATGCCCATCCTAGCGTTCCTTGACATGGCGCCGTGGGAATACCTTTCGTACACGATGATTGGAGGACCTCTTATCATACTACGCCACAAAGAAAACATAATGCGCCTTTTAGAAGGCACTGAAAGACGTTTGTAGTTCTGATCTCGCCTCTGAAGAATTTGGTTTGTTCTAGCTATTTCCGGTAGAATCAAGTTAATGATAAATAGCGAGGTGCTAAATGACGTTCGGCATTGATCCCAATAAGGTCATTCTTACTGGCGAGAACCCGTTTATAAGACTTGCGCACTCACAAGACGGAGAGTTAACAACTCGCACAAGTCTCTGGAAAGTAATATTTTCTCCATACGGTAGTGGTAATGCCCTATTCATAGTTAGCACATTAACTGATGAGATCCCACGAATATATTCAGACAATATACAGGTGGCTAGATGGTTTCAAAGAGATATAGCTAAATTACAATACGAACCATTTGGAGATGAACAATTAGAAATAATAGACGCAGAATTTGATGCTTACGGAGATGTTCGAGATTATTGGACAGAAGCCATTTCATCTGCCGAGGATGACATTTTGATGACTTGGTACGATATTAAAGAAGCTCATATAATCGATTATCCACCTCATAGTCGGCCTGGTCGCCCTCACGGGGTTTACGCTTGCATGATACCAACCGCTGGAGCCCAAATAACCATCAACGGTGAACGCGCTGAGGGCCACACTTTTTTGGCTGATGAATACCCAGATTCATTAGCCACTTCATCGCTGGCTTTCTCCGAATCTTGGGTTGTAGAGAAAGGTTAACTCCCAATAACCGTTTATGTAAAATAAGTAATATGAAAGCAGACTTAAAGCGCGTAGGAATTCTAGGAACTACTAGCTGGGGAACCACTCTCGCAATAGTTTTTGCAAGAAAAGGCCTTCCGGTTAGTCTATTAGCTAGATCCAAAGAGGAATCCGACCGGTTGAATTTCGACAGGGAAAATAAAAAACTTCTACCAGGCTTCCCTTTTCCACAACAACTTACCGTTACTAATGATGCACACGAGGCTCTCAGCGCATCTGATTTTACAGTTATCGCCGTGCCGTCCAATACTTTCAGGTTCAATCTACAAGAAATAAGAGCCCACCTGAATCCAAATACAGTAATAATAAGTGCTACGAAAGGACTAGAGTCCGATTCAGGCTTTCGCATGAGTGAAGTCATCGAACAAGAACTTAACCCAGCTTTAAATTCTAATATTTGTGTACTTTCAGGTCCAAATTTATCAACTGAGATAGCCAAAGGGGTGCCAGCATTAACAGTAGTGGCTTCAAACGACAGTGACCTAGCCATTACAGTGCAATTGACGTTAATGACTCACAATTTCAGAATATATACAAATACCGATGTGATTGGCGTCGAACTAGCGGGATCATTAAAAAATATCGTAGCCATTGGAGCTGGAATTTGCGACGGCCTAGGTTACGGCAATAATACAAAAGCCGCTTTTGTTACACGAGCGCTGGCAGAGATAACCAGATTAGGAATACAAGCTGGGGCGGATCCAATGACTTTTTCAGGGCTGGCTGGATTCGGAGATCTCATGGCAACTTCAACTAGCAGCTTGAGTCGTAACAGATATCTAGGGGAAGAATTGGGCAAAGGAAAAACGATTAAAGAAATAAGAAGTAGCATGCATAACGTAACTGAAGGGGTGGGAAGTACATCTGCAGCACTAATACTAGCAAACAAGTATAACGTTGACATGCCTATAACTAAAACTGTCCATCGGATTCTGTTTGAGGGTCTCGATCCATCAAAAGCCGCTAAAGAACTCTTAGATAGGACTCATCAACCGGAGTTGAATAACAGTAATTAATTTTCGCTTTAGCCAATATGATAATCAATTCTTGATGGCTAATATGGTGAGCCAATCTCCATCGGTAAAACTCTCCTTGATCAATAAGCGTTTACCAATTTGATCTTCAACCTCAAGGCGCCTTTCAGATAATATGCCAGAAGCTATAAGCAAACCTTGAGTTTCTAAGATTTCTGCTATAGGTTCCACGGAAGATATAACCACATTGGCTGTCACATTCGCCAAAGCCAAATCAAACGAATTCTTTGGGAATTTCAGTGATGGAATCGTGCCATGGAGAAGATTAAGGTTATTCACATTATTCTGAGCTGCATTAGACGAGGCAACTTGAATCGCAGTTTCATCTATATCCAAACCAGTTATACACTGCGCACCCAACTTACTTGCTGCAATAGCCAATATACCTGACCCAGTTCCTAAGTCCAAAACTCGCATTCCAGGCACCATATATCTTTCAATCTGCTCCAAGCATAATTTGGTAGTTGGGTGATGGCCAGTGCCAAATGCCATTCCAGGATCAAGTTCGATAACTATATCTTCTGGTGATGGATAGTAGTCCTGCCAAGAAGGCTTAATAATAAGCCTTTCGCCAATTCGATAAACTGTAAACTGCGCCTTCCAACTGTTCTCCCAATCCTCTTCACTAACAATCTTATGCTTCAGATATATACCTGGCTGCAGATAGGATATTAAACGTACCCCTGTATCGATCATCTCTCTTCGACTGTCAGCAGTAGCATCTAAAGGTATACAGGTCATTACAATAACCGTATGGGGAATCTTATCAACATCATAATCGTTATCCGGGTCCCAATCCCCTTCTTCCTGAACTATAACTTCCCGGTCTCCATAACGTCTAAAAAGTTCCGAGACTGGCTCAACAAACTCTGGGGTAGTCTCTACACTCAATTCTATCCATTTTGCTCTACTCATTAGTTGTATATTGTAGATATCAAAGATTGGCTCCAAAAGTATCCTTCAACCGGTCCATCCATCCCTTTGCATCTTCAATAACCGTCCCTTTTACTAGGGTTTTGTATAATTTTTCAAACAAAACCCTCTCCTCTTTACTAATAGACTTCGGAGTCGAAACATTGACATTTACTAGTAAATCTCCAATTCCAGTCCCGTTAAGCTTTGCAACGCCCTGACCTTTAAGTTTTATAACCGCCCCTGTCTGTATGCCAACTGGGATTTTTAAATTTGTCTTACCTTGCAATGTTGGGACTTCGACCGTATCTCCCAAAGCAGCCTGAGCAAAATTGATAGAGATACTTAACAGGAGATTCGCTCCATCCCTAACGAATACTTTATCTCCCTTTACTTTAAGTGATACATAAACATCTCCAGGCGGACCACCATTCGAACCGACATCACCCTGCCCCGATATCCGCACTTGGTTACTGTCTTCAACTCCAGGGGGTATGTTTACATCTAAGCTCGCCGTCTTCCTCTCAACACCTCTGCCACGACATTGGCGACAAAGGTTTTCAATAAGTTCGCCATCTCCTCTGCACGTGGGGCACCCAACTACTTGCACGAATTGGCCGAATAGGCTCTTCTGAGCACGCTGCACTTGCCCTGTCCCGCGACAAGTAGTGCACGGCTCTGGGTTGAGTCCATCTTCACTCCGGGAACCACGACAAGATTCGCACACCTGTATCCTCGATAAAGTTAATTCCTTAGTGGCGCCTATCGCCGCCTCTTCGAAACTAAGTGTGACGACAATCTCAATATCCCCACCTTTCCTTGGCCGCTTTTTTGCCCTTGACTCCGTCCCAAACCCACCAAAAAACGCATCAAAGATTTCCCCAAGACCATCGAAACTCCCGAACCCATCAAAGCCACTTCCTGCCCCCACTGTATCCGCTAGCCCAGCATGCCCGAATCTATCATATACCGACCGTTTCTCTTTACTAATGAGAACTTGATAGGCCTCGTTAATCTCCTTGAAGCGTTCTCCTGCGTCCGGATCGCTATTTCTATCCGGATGATACTCAAGGGCCAGTCTACGAAACGCCTTCTTTATATCTTCGTCAGAAGCCGACTTTATGACACCCAAAACTTCGTAATAATCTTTCTTAATAGCCACTATTACACAACCCTGTAAATAAAGAACCTATATCGTATCAGGGTTAGCAACACTTTTGTGTGTTTCTATAGAAATAGAGGTACAGATGTCTGATTGGAATCAAGATACTTTATGATAACCAACCATGCGAGCTGCCAAGCATATTGGTCATCAATTGAGAAAAGTACCGAACGCTGGAAATTGCCTTCGGGTATCTCATTCGAGTTGGACCAATAATTGCCACAACACCGCTCGACTCCAAAGGATCTCCGTAGCGTGAATAAACTACACTGAAATGACGAAGTTGATCTATCCCATGTTCCATCCCTATCTTAACTTTAACATCTCCAGTGTCTGAGGCCTCGGCGAAAATGTCAGGCATAATTCCTGTGTTTTCAACTAATTCAATTGCACTTTGAGCCATAGGGCTACTGGAAAGCTCAGGATATGTAAACATGTGACGGAGCCCATCAATCATGTGCATAGGCCCGCTATCATACTCAGGCTTAAGCAAATCTACGGCAGATCTCAGAAGCCCTTCTTCAACTCCCTCAAATCCCGTTCCCGTCTCGTCAAACTGTTTATGGGTAAACCCTGAATATATCGTATTCAACTTACTAGACACCAAACCAAGCTGATCCTGAGTCAGCGCCTCATGAAGCGTAATTACTTTCCTCACAATACGGGATTCATCTAATACCATTACCATCAAAGCAAGAAAGTCCCGGAGGTATATCAACTCCAAATGTCGCCAACGTGGGGTGTTAATCGTAGGTAAAGTAATCATAGCCAAGGTTTGAACAATGCTGGAAAGTAACTTAACAGCGATTCTACTCCTAGTCTCGACCTGGAGCTCCGATTGCTTAAACCGCTTTTCAACGTCATCCTGCACCTGCCTAGGCGGTTCCTCCACGTCCAATGACTCAACATACGTCCTATAAGCCTTCTCAGAAGGAATGCCCCCGGCAGACTTGTGCGGTCTTGTAATATAACCAAGCCTCTCAAGCAACGCCATTTCACTACGAATCGTTGCAGAACTTACTGGCCGACTAAGGCTGGAAGCAATCACATCAGACGGAACCGGTTCAAAATCCGTAATGTATTGATCCACCACCAAATTTAATATTTCCATCTGTCTGTTAGTAGGCATCTCTCGATCAACCGATCCTTGAGCTATCACTTACCGTACCTTTCAACTTATTGGAATCTACCAATCGCCCGTCAACGATGTCAAGCAGATGTTAGTCAATATTTGCAACTACCAAAAAAATACCTAAATAAAAAGAAGAGGGACCCGAATAGAGTCCCTCTTCTTTTTGACTATTGACTTCTGGTTATTAAGAAACCAGTATGCCTGCAGCGGTCACATAGACCCAGTAACCTGCGCCCACTGTTACGGTCGCGAAGTTGTTCGGTAGAACCTTGGTCCACGTCCCAGCTTGCGTGTCGTAGGTGTAAGCGGTCACCCATGACGTGCTGCCGAAGTATGTGTCAGCAGACACGGTATCACCAGGTGATTGGCTACCCAACACCGTTACAGGAACCATGTTCCAACCAGCGCTTAGGCTGATGGCCGGTGGTGGAGCATCAAAGCCCTGTCCAGGTACACTGACCTTGATCGGATTGAACGAAGTCGTGTTAACCCAGTAGGCGTTTGAGCCGTCTATGGTAGTAAGGTCGCCAGACAACACACCATCAGCGTCACGCGTAGCGGACAGCCATGCGCCATTCTGGTAACTGGTTACCGACTTAACTTCATCCACAGTTATAACACTGTTTATAGCTGAGTCAGCTGGCTCACCCGGCAAAGATATCAGGTTCATTCCAGGCTTCAGCGGAATGCTAACGTCCGGAGTCGCCTTTACTGTAAATGTTACCGAGGCATTGGATGCCAAGGTGTTACCAGCATCGTCAGTACCATTGATCTCGAGATCGTGATCACCCAGAGCCAATCCACTTGTTGACAGAATAAATGTCCTGTTATCGGTAGTTGCTGCTGAGGCCAACACGTCTGCATCATCCAATGTAAGTACCGTCAAGGTAACTTTCTTATGTGAGTCTCCATCGTATTCACTACCCTCACCCGTCCAGTCAATCGTAATGAACGGATCACTTCTGGTCACACTAGTGCCATTAGCAGGATCTACGGTTGGGGCCGTGATAGCGTCGTCCATTTCGAGGAAGATCGCGCTACTTGAAGTAGGATCGTCACTTCCACCTGTACCGGTGTTACCAGCGGTATCTGTACCACTGACGTTAACTATAAACGTTCCATCGTCCTTAGAAATCCCAGTTAGATATGAATCCACTGTAAGTTTCTTGGACCACTGGTTA
Organism: uncultured Dehalococcoidia bacterium; assembly: GCA_964493125.1. Lineage (GTDB taxonomy): Bacteria > Chloroflexota > Dehalococcoidia > Lucifugimonadales > QGNO01 > QGNO01. The sequence goes on from CAZBMS010000030.1 coordinate 12,704, forward strand.
GTACCCAGGAAGGTTAGGCCGGTCTGAGGGACCATGCTGCCTTCAAGGGCGTCGCTGGCTACAAATCCAACCGAGATCGTCGGGTTGGTAAGTAGGGTCTCATTAGCTGTAACCTTAATGGTTACGTCCTTGTCACTTACTGGTACGCCAGTACCTTCAGCAGTCACTTCCACTTCAAAGGTAGGTGCAAGTCCGTCAGCGGCTGAACTGTTAGTCAATACCTTACTGTTCTTGTTACCAGCAGCGTCTGAGATTGAACCAGATGCCACTTCTACCTTAGGAGTAGCGGATGGGCCCTTGGCCCCGACGGTCAGGAACACGCTGTCAGCCTGGCCTGAATACCAGTTAGCTGCTACTGCGGCTACGCCGTCCACTGTGAAGTCTGCTGCATCTACTGAGTCGCCATCAATGTCACCGTCAAAGATGACACGTATTGACGTGTTCTTACCCTTCTTCACATCTGTGATAAGTCTGGCTGAGCCTGACTTAGAAGCGTCCCAGTGCTGTCCGAGGATAGCATTGGGGTCCGCGCTACTAAGAGTCACTGACTGACGATCTAGGGTGAACGTATGAGGATCGCTTGCACCTGAGGCTGCAGTTGAGCTATCAACATCACTGTATCCAGTGTTACCTGCATCGTCCTTGACTTCCATATACCACTTATAGTCACCGTCACCAGCTGCGGTTAAGTCCACCTCAACCTGGGATGACTTACCATTGGTGATGGAAGTGGTCGTGTAAGCAGTGTTCGCGAAACCTTGCGAAGAGTCATCAGATGTCTCTGCGTCGTTCTCAATCTCCTTGAAGTTTGTTCCATCAAGGCTTAGGAAGAACTTAATAGTCGTGGACTTCACTCCAGACTGGGCGTCAGTGACGTCACCAGAAAGGACAACTTTAACCCCGTTGGTTGATGTTCCCTTTATAGGAGCAAGGTTTGTCGCCTCAGGAGCAGTTAGCTCCACGTTTACGGTAGCTGTGCGGGATTCCCCGCCTTCACTAGCGTCCTTATATGTAGCAGTTATGACGTTACCGTCACCAGCTGCTATCACTTGTGGGGTGGAAGAACTATTGGACGTACCTGCCAACGTAAAGGTGTTAGTAAACACACCCGTGTTGAGGCCAGTCTCAGAAAGCGTTACGTTGAACCCAGTCTGGTCCGATGTGCTCTTCAAAGCAACAGTCGCCGTGTTAGCCTCGGAACCGAAATATACCAGGGCAAAATCGCCTGTACCACTCGTCTTGGCTATGGTCACGGTGTTGATGCCGATGTCCACAACGGATAGTCCTGCTAGGTTATCAGCAGGGTCACCTACCACTATCACGTCGTTGGTAGAGAGTCCGTTAGACTCTCTAGCAGAGTTCAAAGCAGCAACGTCCGCTGCACCGGCCGCAGCCAGTACCAACGCGTTCGTCATCGTGCCTGTGAAATCTCCACCAATAGCGTTAATTGCTGCCGTGATGTCTGTAAGCTCTGTTACAGGCGTGCTGAGCGTTGCGTCCTCAGTAATTCCGGCCCAGTCAGCTATCGGAGCTGCCGATGGGAACACTGTTATAGGAGACGCGGTGCTGGCACCGAAATTGTAGGCAGCCGTTCCTGCCTTACCTGAGCTTTCGGCCTTCTGAAGAACGGGTACGTTAACGTCACTGTCAGTGACCGTTATCTTCACCGTCTTGCTCAGGTCGGTATAGGTGGTATCCATCGCAATGGTACCAACAACACCTGACGGAGCCGCTAAAGCACTCGCTGCGCCTAAAGCGGCTAACAGCAATGCCGTAACTCCAATTAATGAAAGAAAACTGAAACGCTTATTCACTTCCTACCCCCTTTGGATATCCGAAATTGGGATGCGTTGTATTAGACATAGCAAACCGGGGCTCCATTACCTGGGGCGCCCGGGAAGGGTCTACTTTATTGTTAACAAGGAGAACCACTCGCGTGTTCATCACATTCCTTGACACGGTCAAACCCAAAACATTTTTCACGATTTACTCTCGGTTGTCAATAGCAAAGTCCCTTTTTGGCCATTTTAACAGCCTAGGGAGCAAAACAACCCTCTTCACTCCATATATAGAGATTCGGTAGCAAAGCCCCTACTCAATAACTAGGAACGCCACCAAGCTGGCCACTGAGCGCCAAACCGTGCGAGGAGCATAGCTGAAATTAGACTGCCCTGTCAAGCACTGATAAAGCGATTTTGGGAGTGATCTGCAATCGAAAATTGAAGTCGTCCTAAATAGACATTCCATTCATCGATAAAGATTTAAACTATTTCAAAAATAATGCTTTATAAAAACATATTAGTCTTCACTAACCGCGTTAGAAGGCAGATACGAAAGTTTTGTTCTTTACTTGTACATAGTAAATAGAATTGACTAAAGAAAGGACCCCAACCATCAAGAGTTGGATAGTGAATAGGAGAAATATCTCTTTAAATCTTTAAGTTTGTGCGAGTTTGTTTAAGTTAGCTAGAAAATCCGCGTTGTTTGTACTCTTAACTAGCATTCCCATAACTCTTTCAGTTACGTCGGAGTTAGCACCGCCGCCATCGGAACTACTCATACTAATCATGCGCCTTAACAACCAAACTTGCTTCAAATCTGACTCACTTAACAAAAGCTCTTCGCGACGAGTACCACTTCTTTGGATATCTATCGCCGGGAAAATCCTTTTCTCGGCAAGACGTCTTTCCAAATGGAGTTCCCAATTCCCAGTGCCTTTGAACTCTTCATAGATTACATCATCCATTCGACTGCCAGTATCGACGAGGCAAGTGGCAATTATCGTAAGACTACCATTGCCTTCGGTGTTACGGGCAGCGCCGAAAAATTTCTTGGGCGGATAAAGCGCGATAGGATCTATACCACCTGAAAGTGTCCTCCCGCTAGTGGGTACAGCCAGGTTATAAGCACGAGTAAGCCTAGTTATGCTATCAAGCAATATAGCAACATCTTTCTTTCCCTCGACAAGCCTCTTGGCACGTTCAAGCGCCAATTCTGCAACGCGGCAATGATCTTCTACAGGTTCATCAAATGTAGAGCTAAAAACTTCACCAGCAACTGACCTACGAACGTCGGTGACCTCTTCAGGCCGCTCACCAATCAAGGCAACCATCAAGTGTGTATCTGGATGATTCGAAGCTATGCCGTTAGCTATATCTTTAAGCAACATAGTCTTACCCGCCTTAGGAGGCGATACTATGAGACCACGTTGCCCCTTACCAATTGGAGCAATCAAATCTATTATTCTTGAGGAAAGATTCGTGGGAGTCGTTTCCAATGTCATCTGGGCATCCGGAAAAACGGGCGTGAGTTTCTCGTAAGTGGGCCTGGCCCTGGCCTGGTCAGCCTCAACGGAATTAACGGTTTCTACTCTAGTAAGACCAAAGTATCGCTCAGCTTCTTTAGGAGGCCTAACCTGACCAGAAACCATATCGCCAGTGCGAAGCCCAAATCTCCTTATCTGGGATTGGGATATGTAGACATCCCGTTGTCCTGGCTTGAGTTCACCATTTCTACGTAAGAATCCATACCCATCACTCATTGTTTCTAAGACACCATCAGCCACTATATTCGGCTCAGACTTGTCTCCTTTCTCTTGCCGTTCGGCAAAATAACCAACTATCTTATGAAGTACTTCATCTCTGCCAAGAGACTCAAGCGCCTTCGAATTAATTCCTTCAATACGATCTGCCAAGCTCGCTAACTCATCCCTTGTCTTGGTTTCCAATTCAGATAATTGCACGCTAGTTTTTGTAGTCAAGAATTATTACCTCAGTAAGTGTTAAAAATTTACTCGAAATAGAATCAGCCACTGCCAAGTAGCATTGTGAATTTGTTTCCGTGTGTTCCCATTAGTTAGATCTGTAACTATAATCGAAAGTATCTGTTATCACGTTATTAAAGACAGCAAATCCTATGCTGTTCATTATTGGGCCTATTCCTAGCCAACTCAAACCTTTCAACTTCTGTACCAGTCCTCATAGGCTTCGCAAGTGGAGTGTGACATAAATCTGAACATAGTAACAGGGGATTAGAGGCGAGGCACTACCACTATATCAGAAGTCAAGAAGATCGTCCACCGCCAGGCTACCTTCTCACCAGCGGTAGTGGGCGTTGGTCTCCTTTGCGAATAGTCTCCAAAGCCGCCCCTAGGAAATCTCTAAACAATGGATGCGGGCGCTCCGGACGCGATAAGAATTCTGGATGGAACTGAGTCCCTAACATAAACGGGTGATTTTCAGCTTCACTTATTTCTACCAACAGTCCGTCGGGAGATAAACCACTAGCAATTAATCCCACTTCCTCTAATACCGCTCGATACGCATTATTAAACTCATAACGATGTCGATGGCGTTCTTCAATTTCGGATTTCCCGTAGGCCTTTGCTGCCAGAGTATCTGGCACCAATTTACACTTATAAACACCAAGACGCATAGTGCCGCCCATTTCCTTTACCTGCAGTTGTTCAGGCATTAAATCTATAACTGGGTGCGTAGTAGCTGTATCAAATTCGGTAGAATTTGCGTCGGAATAACCCAACAAACTACGAGTATATTCCACCACCATCATCTGCATTCCAAGACAAAGACCGAAATACGGAACGAGATTTTCCCTCGCATACGCAACAGCCTGAATCATTCCATCAATTCCTCTAGGTCCAAAACCACCTGGAACCACTATGCCCTTAGCGAATCCTAATAATTCATCCGTACCATCTCGCTCAATGTCTTCCGATTGTATCCATGAGATTTCTATGTCTTTATCATGGGCAAGGGCCGCATGGTAAAGCGCCTCTTTGACGGAAATATATGAGTCCGGCAACTCGGCGTATTTACCCACCACCGCAATCGGTATTTTCTCTCTTTTCAAATTAATCCTATCTACAAGTGTTCTCCAATTGGCCATATCGCCTCGTTCACGATTTAGGCTCAGAGCATCTATTAGGGTAGAACCCAAACCCGCATCTTCGAGAGCAAGCGGAACCTCATAAACATTATCCGCAGTTGGCAAAGCAAACACAGCATCGCGGGGCACATCACAGAAGAGAGAGATCTTGTCTTTAATGGCATCGGAAACCGGAAAGTCACTCCGCGCGATAATTGCGTCAGGCTGTATACCAATGCTCCTTAACTCCTTGACGCTATGTTGTGTGGGCTTTGTTTTAAGCTCTCCAGTAGTTGCCATGTTAGGCAAAAGTGTAACGTGTATGTAGTAAACATTGTCGCGTCCAGCATCTTTTCTAATTTGACGTATAGCCTCTAGGAAAGGAAGGCCTTCAATGTCACCTACAGTACCACCCACCTCAACCACTACTACCTCTGCACCACTTTCAGAGGCAAGGCTAAAAATATGTTCCTTTATCTCATCTGTAACGTGCGGAACAGTTTGTATGGTCCCACCAAGATAGTCTCCCCTGCGTTCCTTAGCGATAACTAGGCTATAAATTTGACCAGCAGTTATATTGGACGTTCCTGTAAGCTCAATATCTATAAAGCGTTCGTAATGACCCAAGTCCAAGTCCGTCTCAGATCCATCCTTAGTAACAAATACTTCTCCATGCT
>CAZBMS010000031.1:0-17733 GCA_964493125.1 uncultured Dehalococcoidia bacterium
GGGTCGATCTATACACTCGATCTTAAACCCAACATAGTCAATAGGTATTTCGAAGTTACCCCTATCTGATCTCTACGTTGTCTATCAACAATAATTAAAGTTGCAGCAATTAGAAATGCAACGAACGAAAGAACCAATATTTGGTCTGTATCAGAGAATAGCAATTGAAGAACAGGTATCCAGAATATTATCCAAGTACGTCTATTCTTTTGTATCACAATAGTGAAACCGATCTAATTATGCTCTCTGAGCAACTAAGAATAGCTACAAGAGAAATACCAGATCTATTTTACTTTTGTTACTTCGTAGGGAATACTCCCATTAGGAGTAGTTACATCCACTTTATCCCCTGGCACATGGTTGAGAACAGCCTGGCCAACAGGCGAGGCGATTGATAACTTACCAGCTGCTGGATCAGCTTCACTGGGCTCCACAAGGAGGTATTCCGTCTTCTTATCGGTATTCAGGTGCAGCAAAACAACACGCGAGCCTAAACGTGCAGAAGTTTGCTTACCACCCTTACCAGAGTCACTCATGATAATTGCGTCTTTCAAGTTTATCTCTAAATCACGAATTCTTGATTCCACTTGTCCCTGCTCTTCTTTCGCCGCATCCAAGGGGGAGTTCTCGCTCACGTCGCCTGTTGAAGAAGCCTCTCGAATAGCTTCTGCTAAATTACCCCTCTTTGACTTCAATTGCTCAAGCTCAGCAAGAAGTTTGCCATGCCCTTCTGCAGTGAACTGCTTAGGTGCAGATAACAAACCAGACCTAGGTTTACCAGATGCTCGCTTTCTACCATTACGCCTCGCCTTAGCAAAACTAGAGAGTTTTGCTTCGGTCAATCCATCCTTGTTAAGAAAATTTAGAAACCGCTTGGTTATAGCTAAGCGCACAACTCCTTCATCACCGAAATGACCCGAAGTAGCACTATATTCTTCTACCTGAATTGGCTGCAAAGAGCTAACCTCTCTGTCTCTACCATCGCTATACTTACCACATTCCTGAATAAATCTGGATAACTCTCGTTGAGCGGGTTGAATTTCCTTTTCCTTACCAGTAGCTAGATATTTTTCGACTGCTTCTGCAACGGTTACTGAATCCAAGTTTCCCTCCAAATAGCTGTAAACATCAATATTAGATATTAACAGTGCCTAGTGTCAACGTCAGTCGCTATAGATCGCTATACTTTCCTTAGAATGCCTATTAGGGTAAAATGTATCTTCTATTTACGTCAGAAATAGCCATTAGCAGGTATGTAGATTACTCTTATGCGAGGACCTTGGTTACGTAATACTATCATTTATGGCGTGGTTGCGCTTGCAATCCTGTCCGTATTTTACTCTTTTACATCTCGTAGCGGCGTAGAAGAAAAAGACATAGCTAGCATAGTTCAAATGGCCCAAGACAACAAACTAAGTTTGATTGAAGTTGATGGCGACAACCTGACTGTTACCACCAAAGACGGAGTAAAATTTACTTCTCGTAAAGAACCCAGCACTAGCATACTAGAGGTTCTTACAGAAGCTAACGCAATCACCGGACAAGCGGGTGTTGAGATCAAAATTAAAGGATCTAGTGGATTATCTAGTTTGTTCGGAATATTAATTAACTTTTTGCCGCTAATATTCTTTGGCGGAATCCTTCTCTTCATGATGCGTCAAGCTCAGGGTGGTAACAACCAAGCTATGGGGTTCGGAAGAAGTAGAGCCAGACTACTAATCGGGAACAAACCAAACGTAACATTCTCCGACGTCGCAGGTGTTGAAGAATCGAAAGTTGAACTCGAAGAAATAGTGGAGTTTCTGAAATACCCCGAACGCTTCATATCGCTCGGAGCCCGTATACCAAAAGGTGTTCTATTGGTGGGTCAACCAGGCACTGGAAAAACGCTCCTAGCAAAAGCCGTAGCAGGTGAAGCAGGTGTTCCATTCTTCTCGATTAGTGGCAGTGAGTTCGTAGAAATGTTCGTGGGAGTTGGAGCATCCCGAGTACGTGATTTATTTGATCAGGCAAAACGAAACTCGCCTTGTATTATATTCGTAGACGAAATAGATGCAGTCGGCAGACAACGTGGAGCCGGTTTGGGCGGAGGACACGACGAAAGAGAACAAACCTTGAACCAAATATTGGTTGAAATAGACGGCTTCGATTCCAATACGAACGTAATTGTGATAGCAGCAACTAATCGACCAGATATATTGGATCCCGCTCTTCTACGACCTGGACGCTTTGATCGACGCGTGGTGCTTGATTTACCAGATATAGCTGGGCGTAAAGCTATACTTAAGGTACATACTAAAGGTAAACCTATAGATCCAAACGCTGATTTGGACATTATCGCAAAAGAAACTCCTGGATTTAGTGGCGCAGATCTAGCCAATCTAGTTAACGAAGCGGCCATCTTAGCAGCACGAGGAAAGAAAAAAAACGTCACTTTCGATGAATTTGGAGAGGCTATTGACCGAGTAATTGCTGGACCTGAAAGGAAAAGTCGCGTCATTAGTCACAAAGAAAAGGAAATCACTGCATATCACGAAGGAGGGCATGCTCTAGTTGGACATAAACTGACTCATGCAGATCCTGTGCAGAAAGTGTCTATAGTCGCACGTGGCGGAATGGGGGGATACACAAGATTCCTACCAGAAGAAGATCGGCACCTTTTTAGCAAAGCGCAATTCAAAGACATGATGGCGGCAGCCTTAGGAGGTCGTGTGGCTGAAGAGCTCATATTTGGTGAAATTACTACAGGCGCAAGCAACGATTTAGAAAATGCAACGCAAATCGCACGCAACATGGTTACCCGGTACGGAATGAGTGAGAAGCTTGGCCCTAGAACCTTTGGCAAAAGGGAAGAACTCGTTTTCTTAGGAAGAGAAATATCAGACCAGCGTGACTATAGTGATAACACAGCACATGATATAGACGAAGAGGTACATCGACTAATCGAAGAAGCGCACAATAAAGCAAGAAACATACTAGACAAGCACAAGGCTAAACTAGTGCAATTGGCAAGGCATCTAATTACGAATGAGACAATTGAAGGAGTAGCTTTAACTAACTTGCTTGACTCTGAGCCCCCTCCTATGGGGATGGAGCCAATGCCTATGCCTGCTAATAATTAGACTGCAACATTATTAACCTGTGTTAACACACGACACACACCACTAACCTAATTAGTAGTTACTTACTGGCCTTCCTCGAGAGATATTTCCCTGAAGTACAGGCCCCATTTTTGCATAAGCTCTTCTATCTTAGGGTAGTCCAAGCTGGAGAGATCACCAAGAAATCCTGCGATGGCATGCGCATGAATGTTGTCTTCTGAACATACCCAGCTTGCTTTACTAGGTATCACATACAGCAGACCGTTTTGATGAGGACATTGAAACTCCAGCCGTTTACCAGAGCGATCGTCTTTCACATTCAGTCCGTACCGCATTAAACCTCCTTGAGGGGTCAGGACAATTGTTCGCGGCAAAAGTAAAGTTACGGGGAAATACGAACCCTACAATATTCCCTCAAGCGCCGTCTTCGATTTATCATCAATTTCGGCATGGAGGCTACCACCATTAGCATCCATCGTAACCACCGCAGGGAAATCCTTTACATCAATGACCCATATCGCCTCGGGCACACCGAATTCTTCTAGTTTGTAAACGTCCTTAACGGCTACAACAGTCTTAGCTATTAGGGCGGCCGCACCTCCAACCGCATGAAGATAAATGCAAGGTACATCTTGGCACGCTTGTAGCGTTTTAGCTCCCATACCTCCCTTACCTATCACAAACTTGGCGTTAAATAGGCCCATCACAGCCCCTTGATAAGGCTCTTCTCTAATACTAGTAGTAGGCCCAGCAGCCTTAAACTCATACTCCTTGGTATCAAGCCCCGCTACTACAGGACCGCAATGGTATATAGCGCTTCCTTCAATTATGGGCTTTAGAGCTTCAAACACTTCTAGGTCATCGCCCTGGGGTTCCCGCGTTTTCTCTATAAACGTTTCCACCAGCCACTTATGCACAACATCACGGCCAGTAACCATGACTCCAGAAAGCCGAATCGGCTCCCCCACCTTTAGTTCACGTATTTTCTCATCACTAATTGGAAGGGTTATTTCACGCATATCATTAGATCTCCGTTACTTGAAGGTGACATTATCGTTATCGACGGTCATTCGTCTCACTCTACTAGCCCAACACATGTACGAAACAGAAACAAAATAACTGGCTGGCAATCGGTGCATACCTGTCATCTTTACATCCAGTATCGACGTTTCTCCACCAAACCCCATCGGACCTATGCCAAGCTCATTACTCTCATCTTTAAGTTGCTGTTCCATAGCATTCAGTTCCGGATCAGGATTTGTATCGTGCAATTTTCTAAGTAGCTGCTCCTTCGCAGCGTGGTATGAAGAACCACGATCTCCACCTATAGCAACTCCCAAAATTCCAGGAGCACAACCTTGGCCCTGTGCTTTCTGCACAGCATCCAAAACAGCCTTGCGAACCCCTTTCATGTCCCGTCCTGCCCCGATTCCATTGTTTGGGAGCGAATACTGGGCTCCAACGTTCTCGCAACCGCCACCCTTCAGCATCAGGTCTATTGTCATAGTTGTCCCTTCCACCTCATCAAAGTGGATAGTTGGAAAAGCATCATCACCCAAATTGTTGCCACTGTTCTTATCAGTAAGAGCATCCACAGCGTTGGGTCGCAAATAATTCCGCTTCGTACCTTCTACAACCGCATTCTTTATTTGCTCTCTAAGCTTCAAAGTGCTCAAGCCTTCAGGATACTTAACGTAAAATATAGGAGTACCAGTATCTTGACAAATCGGGAGTGACTCACGCCTAGCTATTGCAACATTACTAAGAATAGTGTCCAAAGCACCATGGGCAGCAGTCCCTTCCTTCTCTTTGCCCCTAGCATCGCTCAATGCTTCCTCTACATCATCCGGCAAATCAGTTGCCGCCATGCGAATTAATTCTATAAATTCATCAGTGAAATCACGCATCAATATCTCCTTTACTATTTGAGCTATCTTCGCTTTTCGTTCCTATCGATATAAAAACAGATCGCATCTGAACGTCCACTAGTCTATCACGGTTAATCTAATATAGGGATACCGCTGGAACTCCTCGGAAATAGAATTTTCGAGTGACCTCAAAAGGTGATTCTACTCAGTGCGATAATTGACCGTCACTGAGCCTTTTCTTTCCTAAACACACTATAGATGACTGGAATAACTACCAAAGTCAAGAAAGTTGAAGTCGCTAAGCCACCAATTACGACTGTAGCGAGCTCAGCGCCAATGATAGTAGCTTGTTGATCGGTAACCACAGCGAGCGGTATCAAGGCAAATATAGTAGTCAAAGCCGTCATTAAAATAGGCCGCACTCTAAGTTTTCCTCCTTCAATCAAGGCATCGTAAAGTTTGTATCCACGTTCCCTCAGTTGTTCAACGAACGCAATAAGTACTATTGCATTCGTTACCACAAGCCCTATCAACATAAGCATGCCAATAAGTGCCGGCAAACCTAAAGTTCTCTGAGTAATAAAAAGTGCTGCGAGGGCTCCGATCGAAGCCAATGGTAAACTAAATACTATGATCAATGGGCTGATAAATGAACGCAGCGTAATCAGCATAGCCAAATAAACCAATACTACGCTTGCCAACATAGCAATACCCATTTTTATAAAAGCTTCTTGAATGTCTCCGGCGACCCCTCCAGTACCTAATGTGACACCCTGCGGCAAACCCAATCTATCTATCTCTTGATTTACCATGGTGTTGACTTGCTGAGTGTCTTCAGAAGTTATCGATCCGGTTATACGAACAGATTCATTCCCGTTATAGCGATAAATCAGATAACGACCAAACTGCTCGCTAATTGCAATATTAGCTTTTACGTTTACTAATCCTTCAATATTTTGAATTGCTAAGATAACATCCGCAGCAAATCCTGATACCTCAACGTAGTCATCACCTGTAAGTGTCAGTTCTAACCCAGCAGTTGGAGGTCCATTAGTTTGAACAGTTTCGACCATTACAGTACGATCTTCACCTTTAAGCTCGGATCTAAGGAAATCCGCAACCTGCTGAGCATCAGTCCCCTCCGTCAAGCGCAAGAAAACGCTAATAAGTCCGCCCGTAGCCGTATCTAGTCTATCAAAAGCCACGTCGCTCCCTCCGGCAGTAACTCTGAAAATCTCAACCTTGCCACTTTCTCTAAGGCCATTCAGTACAGTCTCAATCTGTGAAACTGGTCCCTTAGTAGAGACCATCTTATCGACAGTCATCGGTCGATTCAGTGTTATCTCAGCCGACAGTAAACTTTCGCCGCCACCTGGCAAAAATGATTGAGGTATATATGGGAAAAGCCCTAGCGTTCCTAGAAAAAGCAAAGCAGCAATAGCAAGAGTTATAACTCTATGTTGTAGAGCCCATTTCAACGGAGGTCCATACAAACGATTTAACCATCTCTCCAACCTTTCAGAAGAAGAACCAGTCCTTATAAGAAAACTTCCTAATACCGGGACTATCGTAAGCGATACAAGCAGGGAGGCGATCAATGCGAACGTCACAGTCAAAGCAAACGGCAAGAAAAACGCACCAATTATGCCCCCTATGAAAGCGAGCGGCAAAAACACCGCCACAGTAGTCAATGTCGCTGACAAAATAGCGCCTGAGACTTCTTTAGTCCCTTTCATTGCTGAAACAATACTAGTCTCAGTCCCTTTACTCATTTTTATATGGCGATATATATTTTCTAATACAACTATGCTGTCATCCACCACACGACCTACTGCAATTGCCAACCCTCCAAGGGTCATAACATTCAGACTCATGTTTTGCCAGTTCATCAAAATAAAACCTATCATCACACTCAACGGAATCGACACCGCAGCTACAGCAGTAGAACGGACACTAACCAAAAGTATGAAAATCATGCCCATGGCAAATAAACCACCAAGTAAAGCTTCACGTTGAAGACTCTCTATGGAAGCCTTTATCTCTGGTGCTTGATTAGAAACTATAACTATTTCCAAATCTTTAGGCAGCTTAGTCTTAAGTATGTCTAATTGACTTATTGCAGCATCTACAACTTCAACCGTATTTGAGTCAGCATGCTTAAGCACATTCACAGGTAAGCTAGGCTGTCCATTGGTACGAGTCAATGAGGTGCCAGCAAGGGCTTTAATCGGCACCTCAGCACTTACAACACCATTCACAGACCTTAAAGTGGGAAGAATGTCCCCTTCGATTAGTGGAACTAAGTCTTTAAGTCCAGATTGCTTAAGAACGCTTATTTGCAATATAGGTATTTCGTCTGGGTTGACTCTTGCAATCGTAGGTGGTTGAACGATATCTACAAATTTGAGACTAGATAACTTATTTGAAAGTAGAGTTTCGACATTAGCCATGTCCTGGCCAAATTCAAACTCCGCAATTATCAACGAAAGACCAGGGCTGGACGTAGATTGTAAAGTCCTTATTCCATCAATTTCCGATACCAAGGTTTCTATAGGATCAGTAACGTCGGAAAGAACCTGCTCCGCGGTGCTACCAGGATATGGAGTCACCACAGTCACAATTGGAAAATCAATGTCTGGTAATAGTTCAACTTGGAGCCTGTTGAGTGAAAATAACCCGGAGGCCACTACCACCATCGCTATGAAAACTGTTATCCATCGCCATCGGAGCGATATGTCGATCAAGAAACTCATTACTTGCGCCTTATTCGTTAATACTCAAAGAATCCAGTCTTCATACTCCCATTATATGATAGCCACCATCGACTGGTAAAATGGTGCCAGTAATGCCACTCGAAAGTTCACTGCATAGAAAAAGTGCCGCTTTACCAACTTCCTTATGCGTGGTATTCCTCCTTAATGGAGCTCTTTCCTCGTGCACACGTTTCATATCTAGAAATCCGCCAATACCTCTAGCAGCCAATGTGTCCAAGGGACCTGGGGACAAGGCGTTAACACGTATCTCCTTAGGACCCATTTCAGCAGCCAGTTGTTTAACCTCATTTTCAAGGGCTGCTTTCGCTGTACCCATAACATTGTATCCCGGATACACTTTCTCCGATGCATGAAATGTGATGGTTACTATACTTCCACCCTCGGTCATTAACGGGGCCGCATGCTTAACGATAGGGATTAAAGAATAGGCACTTACATCCAGCGCAGTCATGAATCCTTCCCTAGATGTCTCAGAAAACTCTCCAATAAGGTCTTCTTTATTAGCAAATGCTACGCTATGTACCACAAATGAAATTTCTCCATAGCGATCCTTCAATTCTTGGAAAACCTCCCCAATTTGGTTGGGATCCGTAACATCGCATTCCCATAACGTGGTTCCATCCCACTCGGACACCAATCTCTCGGCACGACTCTTCAATCTATCGTTTTGATATGTCAGGGCCAAATTAGCACCCGCATCATGCAAAGTCTCAGCAATTGCCCATGCGATGCTTTTGTCATTAGCAACCCCAAACACAACCCCCGTCTTGCCGCTCAAATCTATTGGGTACAATTCCTATTCCTCTCCGTTTTCGAATTAATTTAACTTGTGCTTATTAAGCTAGAAGCGCGCTTGTTATTTGTAATGGGTTTAATACTAGGATGATAATAGGTATATACTTGTTTCGTAATTTGATAAGGTTCACGCTCAACTTGAAGATAGTGAACCGGTTTCCACTTCGCTATTAACCTACCCGATAAATGGCGCCATACATATCGGAAGAATCCCCACTGCAACCGCTGGTGCGCATGGCAATATTGATGGACCAATGGAGCCAAAAATTCGTTATCTGCCAATTCTCCGTCCAGCTGAAGGTCCAATATTTTTTTTCCAATGAATATTATGGGACCAATAAATATAAAGGGTAGCATCCACCCCTTTATCATAGGCCATCTCACAGCGAAAACTATTGTTCTATCCAATGCCGCTGATGACACACCGTGCTTACGTAGCCTTATGCCAGAAACGCTTTCAGGGGCAAATCGCATATTGATCCTTTAAATAAAGCAGCTGTACTTCTATAAAGAAAAAAACATAATGGCTAGACAGACTCTGGCTCATCCTCAGGGACTTCATCCGCTGCGGCATCAGGTGGCTGTTCAACCTTAGATGATTCTTCTTGATTGCCTAAGTCTACTACTACGCCAAGATCCTCTGGACGAAGACCTTCCGACTCTACACCTTGCCAATTTTCATCATCGAAACTTTCTTCGATTCCAAAAATTGATCCCGGTTCTTCAGGCAACACAGGAAGACCAATCCTAGCTCTCCCCTCATCAGAATTATCAAGACGAGCGGGGATAAGTCTACCAATTATTACATTCTCTTTCAGTCCAAGTAAAGAATCTGTTGCACCATGCACTGCAGCCTCGGTAAGTACTCTTGCCGTTTCCTGGAAAGAAGCTGCAGCCAAGAAACTCTCCGTATTTAAGGACGCTCTTGTAACACCGAGAAGTACGGGACTAGCTGTAGAAGGCTCTCCGCCTTCGGCCAAAACCCTAGCGTTCAAATCCTCAAAAACAAATCGGTCTACAAGCTCCCCTGGTAATAGCTCTGTATCACCTGTCCCATCTACTCTAACTTTACGAAGCATTTGCCGAACAATTATCTCAATATGTTTGTCATCAATGGTAATACCCTGAGTTCTATAAACAGCTTGAACTTCTTTGACCAAATGCTGCTGGGTAGCTTCTTTTCCTAGAATACGCAAAATGTCTTGTGGATTGAGTGATCCCGAAGTCAGGGCTGCTCCGGCTAAAACCTGCTCTCCTTCCGACACAATAAGTCTGGCAGAATGGGCGATTAGATATTCTCGTTGCTCCTGTTCTTCCCAAGTAACCAATATTTTTCGGCCTTTAGAAATCGAAATGCGACCAGAAATGTTGGCTAACAGTGCCTCTTCAGAAACCACTTTGCTAGAATCACTCTTCTTTTTCTGTTCCAACTTGGCGAGTGGCATACCGGACTCAATCCAATCCCCATCTGATATAGCTAATTTGTAACCTTTCGGCAACGTGTGTTCTTCTTCAAATTGCTCGGAGTTTACAACCCTGACTCGCCTGCCCTCTATATCTTCATCCACCTCCACTTTACCATCAATCTCTGATAGCAATGCCATACCCCTTGGAGCACGAGCCTCAAATAGTTCCTCTACTTTTGGCAAACCACTAGTGCCACTAGTGATATCTATACCGGCGACCCCGCCAGTATGAAAAGTCCGCATTGTAAGTTGAGTTCCAGGCTCTCCAATACTCTGAGCAGCCAATATCCCTACTGCCTCTCCTAGCAATACATCTTTCCCAGTAGCAGGACTAAGTCCGTAACAATAACGACAAATTCCTCGCCTAGCAATACACGTTAACGGAGACCTAACACACAGTCGATTTATTCCTGCTTCCATTAACTCCTTAACATTATGCTCATCCAACTCTTCGTTAACATCTAGCAAGATTTCGCCTGTCTTTGGGTCAGCTATTGGCAACGCATTGCGCCTACCCGCAACGCGAGTGTTTAGCAATGGAGCCATAGTATCTTCTGGATCGTTTTCAATCCAAACACCTTCGATGGCGCCACAGTCATCCTCCAAAACAATGACATCCTGTGCTATATCTATCAATCTTCTAGTTAAGTACCCGCTTTCAGCTGTACGCAATGCAGTATCAGTGAGGCCTTTCCTAGCACCGTGGGTAGAAATGAAATACTCCAAAACGCTAAGACCCTCTCTAAAACTGGATCTTATAGGTAGATCAATAATCTTGCCCCTAGGATTACTCATTAGACCGCGCATACCAGCCATCTGCTTAATCTGAGCGATATTACCTTTGGCTCCAGAAACTGCCATCATGTATATCCCTCCATAAGTTGGCAGGACTTCAGTTATCAAATCGGTCATTTGGTCACTGGCCTCAGTCCATATTGAAACGGCTTTTGCATACCTCTCATCCTCCGTGATAAGACCAGATAAATATTGCTCTTCCAATTCTTCGATTCTGATATTAGCTGCACTCATCAAGTCTCGCTTCTTAACAGGAACTTCTATGTCACTAATTGCGATAGTGGCACCAGACTGGGTGGCATAATGAAAACCTAGTCGCTTTATTGAATCGAGAATCGGTGCTGTTCCAGCGTTGCCCAGAATCTGATAACAATCTGCTACAAGAGCGCTCAAACCTTTAGAATCCATAATCTGATTCTTGAAGCCAACTTCTTCTGGAAGTATTTCGTTAAACAATATGCGTCCTACAGAGGTACTAAGCCATCCATCGTCCTGACCAGAATCACGCACTTGGATTTCAGATCTAATATCCACCAGACCAGAATCATGTGCTAACCTGGCCTCCTCCCGTGAATGAAACTTGCTTCCTTCCCCTTTAAGTCCATTCTCTATTTGTGTCAGGTAATAACAACCCAAAACAATATCTAACGTGGGAGAAACTATAGGATATCCCGAACTAGGAGAAAGCATATTGTTAGTACTCATCATAATGTACTGAGCTTCCCGTACTGCTTCCTTCGCCAGCGGGACATGAACTGCCATCTGATCTCCATCAAAATCGGCGTTAAATGCTGTGCAAACCATTGGATGTATTTCAATCGCACTACCCTCAGTTAAAACCGGCTGAAACGCCTGTATCCCCAAACGATGGAGTGTAGGAGCTCGATTCAAAAGAACTGGGCGATCCTTGATTATGTCCTCTAGAATATCCCATACTTCAGGCCTAACTCGTTCAACCATACGCTTTGCGCTCTTTATATTATGCGCGTGTCCTTCAAGAACCAACCGATTCATAACAAAAGGCTTGAACAATTCTAGAGCCATCTTTTTAGGCAACCCACACTGGTGCATCTGAAGGTCGGGGCCAACAACTATAACTGATCTACCGCTGTAATCTACTCTTTTACCCAAAAGATTTTGTCTAAATCTTCCTTGTTTTCCTCTCAACAAGTCGGACAGTGACTTGAGTTTATGATTATGGCTCCCAGATATAGCCCTTCCCCTTCTACCATTGTCTATAAGCGCATCTACAGCCTCTTGGAGCATACGTTTCTCATTTCTAGCAATAATTTCAGGTGCTCCTAGATCCAATAGCCGCCTAAGCCTGTTATTTCTGTTAATGACACGCCTATAAAGATCATTCAAGTCACTTGTGGCAAAGCGACCTCCATCAAGCTGAACCATAGGTCTAAGATCAGGTGGAAGCACAGGCAAAACAGTGAGTATCATCCATTCAACTTTGTTTTCACTCTTCCTAAATGCCTCGACCACACGCAGTCTCTTGATCGCCTTTTTTCTACGTTGCCCTGCATTTACACGTAACTCATTCTGCAGCAACTCCTTAAGTGCATCCAGATTCGTGTTTTGCAAAACTCTAATAATAGCTTCTGCACCCATGCCTGCTTCAAATACAGTTCCAAAACTTTCTTTCAGTTCTCTATATTTGTTCTCAGTAAGAAGCTGTAGAGGTCTAATATCCTCCAGATTATCTATCTTGGATTGAAATACATCCCATATCCGTTGCTTAGCATCTTCGTAGGCATCTTCAATATCGGAATTGTCCGATTTGCTAACTTCAACGTCGGGTTGCTCACTGTCTTCCTGAATAGATTCTCCATCAGCCAATGCTTCACCTTCGGAATCAGGACTACTTTCTTGATTTTGTAACTTTTCTATCTCACTATCTCTCTGGGCCTTCAGTTCATCAAGAAGTCCTTCCCTAAGCTCCTCATCTACAGATATAACGACATATTGAGCAAAATAAAGCACGCGTTCCAAGTTCCTAGGAGATAGATCCAAAAGCAGACCCAACCGGCTGGGTGTGCTTTTGGAAAACCAAATGTGAGCCACTGGCGCAGCAAGCTTAATGTGCCCCATGCGTTCTCGTCTCACCTTAGTTCTAGTAACCTCAACGCCACACCTGTCACATATCACACCCTTGTAGCGTATCTTTTTGTACTTACCACAGAAACATTCCCAATCCTTTGTAGGACCGAAAATCCTCTCGTCAAAAAGTCCATCCTTTTCGGGTCTCAAAGTTCTGTAATTTATAGTCTCGGGTTTCGTTACTTCTCCATATGACCAGTCCATCACCTGCTCAGGCGATGCCAGTGAAATCCTCATTGAGTTGAAACCGGCATTTTCTAACATTCTTTTGCGTTCTCCTTGCCTAAATACGAAGAGATTCCGTAATTATCTATTTATGTTACTCAGTTTCTTTCGGGCCTTCGTCTTGGACCTCAATATCCGCCTCTGGAACTTCTTCAATTGATGTGTCAACCGAATCCGATTCGCCGCTTAAAATCGAAAACAACTTTTCAACGGACTGATCCAAGTCTGAAGTATTAATATCACCTGTAGCATCAGCTGGCTGCGCCTCGTCCACAGATTCTCCACTACTAGACTCTAGACTCTCGTCTACAATCTGTTGTTCAGGTTTCAATTCACTCAATCCTAACTCTCCAAAACCAATAGATTCGTCACCATCCCCTAATGACAATTCAATCCCCTCATCGTTTTCACCGAGTAGCTCCACTGAAAGCCCCAAACTTTGCAATTCCTTTAAAAGCACGTGGAAAGATTCTGGGACGCCAGGTTGGACTATATCCTCTCCCTTTACGATGGATTCATAGGTTTTAACCCTGCCAACAACATCATCGGATTTTACAGTGAGCATCTCCTGGAGATTATGCGCAGCACTGTAAGCCTCTAAAGCCCAAACTTCCATTTCGCCAAATCGCTGCCCTCCAAACTGCGCTTTACCACCCAAAGGCTGTTGCGTAATCAGTGAGTAAGGGCCTGTTGAGCGGGCATGAATCTTGTCTTCAACTAAATGTATGAGTTTCATCATATAAATGTATCCAACCGTAATAGGATGATCAAAGGGCTCACCAGTCCGACCGTCGAAAAGGTTAGATTTACCAAAAATGGGTGGGACATTCTTCCCTTCTATATTTAGTACACGTGCCCTATCCCGTAGCCCTTCTACGTCATACTTTGAGGTATCAACTCCACCCTCTTCCTGGAACCAGATCTTTATACAAGCATCAGATGCAAAGCCCATTCTCGAATCATCAAAAATGTCCCGAGCAACGTAGCCTCTATCACTAAGCCATTCCGAAACTTCCTTGCTAACTTGATTCCCATTTGACACACCATTTGCGGAATGTCCATTCGATAGAGAAAGCTTAGATTTCTCCACAAACCAAGCACGAGCTAGTGCATCTTGTATTTTTATGTCTTCAGCTCCATCAAACACCGGGGTGACTACGGAGTAATTAAGAGACTTTGCAGCCCAACCAATGTGGGTTTCAAGGACTTGTCCAAGATTCATTCTAGAAGGGACCCCTATTGGGTTCAATATAATATCGACGGGAGTCCCATCTGCAAGATACGGCATATCTTCTACTGGTAAAATCCTTGAAATAACACCTTTATTACCATGGCGTCCAGCCATCTTATCACCAGCGGCAATCTTACGAGTTTGGGCTACCCAAACTCTTACTAGTTTATTGACACTGGGAGGCAACTCATCGTTAAGTTCTCGATTCAGTACCTTTACATCTATAACCTTCCCTCGCTCCCCATGCGGGACACGTAGAGAACTGTCTTTGACATCTCTCGCCTTCTCACCAAATATTGCTCTCAGTAATTTCTCTTCCGCTGTCAGCTCAGTTTCACCTTTCGGAGTTATCTTGCCTACAAGGATGTCTCCAGGCTCCACCTCAGCTCCAACTAGTATTACTCCGTCATCATCTAGGTTGCGCAAACTCTCTTCACCAACATTAGGAATATCCCTAGTTATCTCCTCTGGACCAAGCTTAGTATCCCTAGCTTCTGATTCGTACTTTTCTATATGAATTGAAGTGAACTTATCTTCCTCCAACAATCGTTCACTCACTATGATTGCATCCTCATAGTTATAACCTTCCCAACTCATAAACGCGACTAAAACGTTTTGCCCCAAAGCTAAGTCACCCTTATCAGTAGAAGAACTATCTGCCAACGGATCACCACGCTTTACTAAGTCACCTTTATCAACTATCGGATTCTGAGTCATGCAGGTGCCCTGGTTACTTCGAACGAATTTATACAATTCGTGAATGTGTTCTTCTCCATTCGAATCAGTAACTATTATTCGATCACCGGATACAGAAGTTACTATTCCATCGGAAGTTGAAAGTGCTACTTGACCAGAGTCAACAGCGACTCTACGTTCCATCCCAGTGCCCACAATTGGCGCTTCAGGTCGTATCAAGGGAACGGCTTGCCTCTGCATATTGGAACCCATCAATGCTCTATTGGCATCGTCATGCTCCAGAAACGGAATTAGAGCTGTAGAGACACTAACTATCTGCATGGGTGAAACATCCATATAGTTCACTTGATCAGGTGGCTCAACTGCGAATCGTTCACCTTGTCGAATTTCAATTCGATTTTCAACAAACTGCCCTTGGAAATCCAACTGGGTGTTTGCTTGAGCAACTACGTACCCTTCCTCCTCGTCAGCAGCCAAATAGGTGATCTCTCCTTTATCCATTTTGACAAAAGCCCGGACCGGAAGGTTACGCCTAGGCAAATCGTTGATCTTAGCTGCTATTGATTTGGTAATTGCACGGCCAGATTTGACAACAACCTTTCCAGTTCCATCTTTTATGTCTTCTTGTACTAAACGACCTTCCAGATCTTTCGACTTACTGGATATTTCATGAAAAACTTTCCTATATGGAGTTTCTATAAACCCAAACTCATTGGTTTTTGCATAAGTGGCAAGAGATCCCAAAAGTCCAATGTTAGGCCCTTCCGGAGTCTCGATCGGGCAAATGCGACCGTAGTGAGAGTGATGGACATCACGAACATCAAATCCTGCTCTTTCCCTCGAAAGTCCTCCCGGCCCTAATGCTGACAATCTTCGTTTGTGCGTTAGTTCAGCAAGTGGATTGGTCTGATCCATAAACTGAGATAATTGAGACCCTCCAAAAAATTCACGAATCGATGCAACGACCGGGCGAACATTAACCAAAGCACTCGGAGTAGCCTGTTCCGAGTCATTTATAGTCATACGCTCCCTAACAACACGCTCCATCCTAACGAGTCCTACTCTCAGTTGGTTTTGTATTAACTCTCCAACGGCCCTTACCCTTCTATTTCCTAAATGATCTATATCATCCACGTGCTGAGAGCCATTATTGATCTGAATTATGGTTCGAATTACCGCAACTATGTCCTCTTTAGTTAAAGTCCTAGTTTCAATAGGCATTGAAAGGCCTAGTCTGCGATTCAACTTATAACGACCAACTTTACCTAAATCATATCTGCGAGAGTTAAAAAATAAGTTATCCAAAAGAGCCTGGGCATTTTCCTGACTTGGTGGCTCACCTGGGCGCAAATGTTTATAAAACTCTAACAATGCCTCATTCTTGTCTTTAATTCCGGCGTCTCGGTCTAGAGTGGTTTTGATAAATTGATGATCGGGCAATAAGTCAACATCTTTGAACGTATCCAACAATTCCTTGTCAGTAGAGATTCCTATCGCCCTCAACAGGGTTGTTACTGGCGTTTTCCTTTTCCGATCCACTTTGACCGATATTATGTCCCTAGAACTGGTTTCAAACTCAAGCCAAGCGCCCCTATATGGAACAAACTTAGCAAAAGCAAGTAATCTACCAGTTGTTGCATCCTGCTCAGTAGTGAAATACACACCAGGAGAACGAACCAGCTGGCTGACAACTACCCGTTCCGCTCCATTGATCACAAATGTGCCATTCGAAGTCATCATGGGAATATCGCCCATGAAGAGTTGCTGCTCCTTAACTTCCCCAGTTTCTTTAATTGTTAGTCTCGCAGTGACATAAAGAGGAGCCGAGAAAGTAATCTCTCTTTGGCGACATTCTTGCTCGTTGTGCTTCGGAGTTCGAAATTCATGATCAATGAAATCAAGTTCGAATCTCTCTCCGGTAAAATCCTGTATCGGGAAAATCTCTTTAAAAAGGTCCTTAATTCCGGCATCCTTGAGATCTTCAAATGAGTCCGTTTGTACCTGAATCAAATTGGGCACATCCAATATCTCCGATATGTGAGCGTACGACCTTTTTTCAAGGCTTGAAGAACTTACGGGTACTGAAGCCAAATCAACCATGAACGTTCACTCTCCTTAGCAACGACAAAAAGACCTCACCTCCCGAATTAGGGAAAAAGAGGTCTAATAACCAACAATCTTTATGGATTTCAGACAGGCGTCTTGGATCATGCGCAGAGCCACAGATCATAGTAGCATGAACTATATATATTAGTCAATAACTACAAGGCCTACAATTTTGGGAGCATACTTGTGCCCGTACAATAAGTACGCCAATTTAATCACAGCCCTAACAACAATAATGTGTTCAAACTGGGAACTCTTCCAATTATTCTCAGTTTTTCTTCAGATTGACTATCCAAAACAATAAAGGTAGGAACTATGGATGATTTATAACTTTCATTCACATGCTGGCCCAAAAGAGAAGAAGTCTCAACCCTGATAAAGTCAAAATCATCCCCTAGGTGTTTTTCTAGCCTGTCCACGTCAGGCTTGGCCGAAAGGCAGCCAATTCAGAGATTAGAATATAGCATTAGGAATGTCGGTCTTCCATTAAGCACAGTTTCATTAAAATCCTGAACAGTAACATACTTGTCCGAACCCGTACTCATCACGAATTGAAACACCACCAGTATC
>CAZBMS010000032.1:0-17425 GCA_964493125.1 uncultured Dehalococcoidia bacterium
CCAGTATTTCATGATGATCAACATGGAACAGCAATAGTTGTTTTGGCGGCCTTATACAACGCTTTGGAGGTTGTAGGTAAAAAGATAGACCAGATTAAGATAGTAATGTCTGGAGCTGGGGCTGCGGGTCTAGCAACCGCAAAGCTGATGAACCAAGCTGGCGTTTCTAATATTGTTGGATATGACAGGGAAGGTATCTTGCACTCTGGGATTGAGTTTGACGGCCATCCCGGCAAGTTATGGTTTGCGGAAAAGGGTAACATTCATGACTACCGTGGTGATTTAAAGGGTGCCATGAGAAACGCCGATGTATTCATAGGACTTTCTGGTCCCAATGTTCTTAATGTTGATCATCTTAAGGTCATGGCAAAGGATTCAATAGTTTTTGCGATGGCTAATCCTGATCCTGAAATAGAACCCGAAAGTGCTGTTCCATATGTGCGGGTGATTGCTACTGGAAGGTCCGACTACGCAAATCAGATAAATAATGTACTGGCTTTCCCTGGAGTTTTTAGGGGAATCCTAGATTCTAGATCTAAAGGCGTAAATGATGAGATGAAAATAGCTGCGGCTTGGGCTATAGCTAGCGCTATACCACGCAGGCATCTCAATGAGGAGTACATAATTCCTAGCGTTTTTGACAAATCTGTTGTTCGACGCGTTGCTACAGCAGTTGCGAAAGCAGCTCGGACAACTGGTATGGCTCAAGCGAAGAGGAGCAAGACTACGGAAATTGCAGAATTGCTCCATAAATAAGGTCAAAAATTCCTTAAACAGTATCTCTTTAGCTTACTCTGGTGTATTATTGATGCTCGCAAATTGAATTGGTTCTAAGGAGGCCTTTAATGTCGGTCAGGTATCCTGCAATCGCATATGGAGTTACGGTTAGGGCGGAATATCCCAATCAACCAGGTCAGCTTGGTTCTATTACCACAGCTATCGGTGAAATGGGAGGGGATATATCGGCTCTAGATTTGGTTCAGTCTTCTCAAGATAAGGTGATTAGAGATCTCACCATTAACGCGAGTGATGTCGCACATGGTCAGGACATGGTTGCCAAACTAAAGAAACTTCCTGGTGTAAAAGTAGTCAGTGTTTCTGATCCCACTTTTCTTTTGCACCTTAACGGGAAGATAGAGATGCGATCTAAAAGTCCGGTTAGGACTCGAAATGATTTGTCTATGGCTTATACCCCCGGAGTCGCTCGAGTATGTATGGCGATTCATGAAGATCCAGAATCTAGTTGGAATTTAACAGCGAAAGGTAATACCGTAGCTGTCGTCTCAGACGGCACTGCTGTTTTGGGCTTAGGTGATATTGGTCCCGCTGCTGCAATGCCTGTAATGGAAGGCAAGGCGATGCTATTTAAGGAGCTGGGTGGTGTTGACGCTTGGCCGATTTGCCTGGATACAAAGGATCCAGATGAAATTGTGCAGGCTGTTGAAAACTTGGCAGTAGGATTTGGTGGAATAAATCTAGAGGATATTTCCGCACCACGCTGTTTTTATATAGAAGAGAAACTTCAGGAAAAGTTAGACATTCCAATATTCCATGATGACCAGCATGGTACTGCGGTGACTAGCACCGCAGCTCTACTCAATGCCGTAAAGGTTACCGGTAAGAAGATTGGGGATATGAAAGCTGTTGTTGTTGGTGTTGGAGCTGGCGGTATGTCCACGACTCAAATGATCATGGATGCCGGTTTGCTGGATGTAGTTGGCGCCGATAGACAAGGAGTTCTTCACAGGGACAGGGACTATGGTGACAACGAATCCAAGAAATGGTTTGCTGACAATACGAACCCTGACAATTTCAAAGGCACACTTATGGATGCGATGAGGGGTGCGGATATCTTTATAGGATTATCTGGACCTGGCGTCATTACAGTCGACCACGTTAAGGCTATGAATAAAGATGCGATAGTTTTTGCTATGGCGAATCCGGATCCTGAGATTTATCCCGAAGAGGCTGGTGGGTTTGTCAGAGTTATGGCTACAGGGCGGTCTGATTATCCAAACCAAGTCAATAATGCATTGTGTTTCCCAGGTTTCTTCAGAGGAATGTTGGATGTTAGGGCCACTAGGGTTAATTCCGAGATGAAGTTGGCTGCTGCTAGGGCTATCGCTGATAGCGTTCCAGACAGTCAACTAAACGAGGAGTACATAATTCCCAACGTATTTGATCGCAATGTGGCAGTTGCCGTCGCAAAGGCTGTAGCTGAAGCAGCGCAGAAGACGGGTGTTGCGCGAAGAAGTACTGTTAAGGCGTATGGTGTTGAAGCATTGATCAAGTAATTAGTAGTTGCATTACGTAAGAAAAATGGGTCGCCTAAGGAAGTCAAGGTGGCCCATTTTTCTTACGTATGAAGATCGATAATAACAAGCGGAATTGATTGCCACTAGGTTAGATTGGATGCTATACTCTCTTTGTTCTCGATTAATGATTGAGTTGTCGGGAGCATAACCTTGAAGTCAGTCCTGTGAGGCTGGTAAGGTTCGAAGTTGTGAGTTATCTCATTTCGTACGAATTTCTAAATCCTTGCCAATCTCTTGGCAAGGATTTTTTATGTCTGAAATTAATGTCCTTTCGGACAAAGATATAGACAGAGCCGTGTCACGTATAGCTCACGAAATAGTCGAACGTAACCACGGTGTCCAAGGGTTGATATTGGCAGGAATATGGACTCGTGGAGCCCCGCTTGCTAAGAGATTGGCTGGTCGTATTTTGAGTATTGAAGGTAAAACCATCCCAGTAGGTGTTTTGGACATAGGCTTATACAGAGACGATATCCGGCAAAGTAGCCGC
This sequence comes from uncultured Dehalococcoidia bacterium, assembly GCA_964493125.1. Taxonomy (GTDB): domain Bacteria; phylum Chloroflexota; class Dehalococcoidia; order Lucifugimonadales; family QGNO01; genus QGNO01. Next base: position 2,806 of record CAZBMS010000032.1, read on the forward strand.
CCAATTGTCCAATCTACTGAAATGCCAGAGGTTGTTGACGGGCAAAAGCTTGTTTTGGTAGATGACGTATTGTTTACGGGGCGTACCATCAGGGCCGCACTTGATGCGCTTATAGATTTTGGTAGGCCGCGTCAGGTCCAGTTGGCTGTTTTGGTTGATAGGGGGCACAGAGAATTGCCAATTAGAGCTGACTACGTAGGTAAGAATATGCCTACTTCTACCAAAGAGAAAGTGCAGGTTAGGTTACTTGAAGTTGATGGAATAGATGAAGTAGTGCTGTTGCGAGATAGGGAGTGAAGCCTATGCCTTCAATATTGACAGAAGAGAACAACAAATCAAAGGTAAGCATTATCGATGGCACTCGACGTCACTTGTTGGATCTTGATGATTTTAGTCGCGATGAAATAGAACTAGTAAGTAAGACTTCCGATGCCATGCTTGAAGTGTTGGGGCGGGATATAAAGAAGGTGCCGACTTTGAGAGGAAAAGTTATAGTCACCCTTTTTTATGAGGCTAGTACACGTACTCGAGTATCTTTTGAGGAAGCGGGTAAATTGCTTAGCGCAGATGTAATCAATGTATCTTCATCTGGTAGCAGTGTAGAGAAAGGCGAATCTTTGTTGAACACTGTGAGGACCCTTCAGGCAACTGGTGCAGACATGGTTGTAGTAAGGCATCACCATTCTGGTGCGCCATATTTCATGGCAAGAAATTTGGAAAGTATGGGCGTTATTAATGGTGGAGACGGATGGCATGCTCACCCGACTCAAGCTCTTTTGGACGTCTACACTATGAGGCGGCACTTGGGCTCTATGGAAGGGCGAAAGGTTGTTATTGTTGGAGACATTTTGCATAGCAGAGTTGCAAGGTCGAATCTGTGGGCACTAGCTTTGGAGGGAGCCAATGTGGTTTTATGTGCGCCTCCTACTTTGATTCCACAGGAATTCTTGTCTGGAAAACATCTTGATGAAGACCATCCATTCTCGCATGTGAAAATAGAGACTAATGTCGACTTGGCGTTGGATGGTGCCGATGTTGTTATGCCTTTAAGACTGCAGTTGGAACGGCAAGAATCCGGCCTTCTGCCGACACTTCGTGAATACTCCAAAATGTATGGGATTACTAGAGAGCGACTTGATTTGGCTAATGCGGATGCATTGCTATTGCATCCAGGTCCCATGAATGAAGGGGTTGAGATAAGCCCTGACGTCGCACATGGAACGCAGTCTTTAATTGAAGAACAAGTTCGTAACGGCGTAGCTGTAAGGATGGCCATTTTGTATCTTTTGGTAGGTACTACGAAAAAGGAAGAACTTAAGGCAGAGATTCAATGAATACGCTAGCTTATTACCTAATAAAGAACGCTCGTTTGTTGGATTCGACAACTGGTATGGATCAAATAGGCGATATCTTGCTGTATGAAGGCTTAATAGAACATGTCGGTGAACCGCTAAGGGATGGGGATGTCCCTGAGGGGTGCAGAGTCTTGGATGGGACCGGGTTAGTGGTATGTCCAGGGTTCATTGATTTGCATACCCATTTGAGAGAGCCTGGATTTGAAGATAAGGAGACTATAAGTACTGGGGTTGCTGCTGCGGTTAACGGTGGCTTTACTACTATATGTGCTATGCCTAATACTAACCCTCCTATGGACAACGCGGCTACGATCGAATACGTGATTCAGCAGGCGGCCATGGCTGGGAAGGCTAGAGTACTACCTATAGGATGTGTTACCAAGGGTAGTGAAGGAAAGCAGTTGGCTGAGTTGTGGGAGATGGCGCAATCGGGTTCTGTCGGGTTCAGTGATGATGGAAATCCGGTGGCAGATGCACATTTGATGCGACAAGCCTTGGCATATTCCGGGGGTCTTGGCTTGCCTGTAATACAGCATTCTGAAGATTTAGAATTGTCGCAGGGTTCACCTGTTAACGAGGGATGGATTTCTAATAGGACTGGGTTGAGAGGTTGGCCGTCAGTTGCGGAGGAGTCAATAATTGCCAGAGATATATCGCTTGCAGAATTGACCGGTGGTCGGTTGCACGTGGCTCATATGACTACGGCGGGTTCTGTTGAGTTAATTAAAACAGCGAAACAAAGAGGAGTGAATGTTACAGCAGAGGTTACTCCACATCATTTGACGTTGGATGAAAGGTGGGTTTTGGGTCATGATCGAGATGGCCCGATTGGCGGTCCATTGGGTTTAGAGGCTTACGATACCTTTACAAAAGTAAACCCTCCTTTGAGATCTCCGTCTGATGTGGAAGCGCTAATATCTGGGCTAAGAGATGGCGTTATAGATGTAATAGCTACTGATCATGCACCTCAAACCGTGATAGATAAATTGGTGACATATGATGCTGCTGCGTATGGATTTAGTGGATTAGAGACGGCTTTTGGGTTACTAATGACATTGGTTCACAAAGAACGAATTGACCTAATGAAACTCGTAGCAAAGTTGACTGTCGGAGCACTTACGGTGCTTGGAGATGAATATTCCCACTTAGCTACGTTGAGAAAGGGGACTACTGCAGACATCACTGTTTTTGATCCAACAAAAGATTGGATAGTTTCAAGCGAACGGTTCATTTCCAAGGGAAAGAACACTCCAATTGAAGGAGTGCGATTGAAGGGTAAGGTTTTGATGACTTTTGTTGCAGGTAGGATAGTGTATGAGCAGGAGAAAATGGATGAGTAGCCCATCCATTTTAGTGCTAGAGGACGGATCAGTTTATGTAGGTCAATCAATGGGAGTTAGCGGGACAGTTGTTGGAGAGGTTGTGTTTAACACATCTATGACTGGTTATCAGGAGATTCTTACCGATCCTTCTTATGCTGGGCAAATTGTAGTGGCAACCTATCCCTTGATTGGAAACTATGGCTGGAACGCAATTAACGTCGAATCGGAACGGATTCAAGTTGCAGGATATGTAGTTCGTCAGAGTTGTGAATACCCTAGTCATCATTTGAGCCAAGGTGGATTGGATGGATATTTGGGGGAGCAGGGTATTACTGGCATTAGTGAAGTTGATACAAGATCGGTTACTAGGCGTATAAGATCCGAGGGTGCAATGATGGGGTGCATAACTTCGGAACTAAATGTTGATCAAGCACTAGCGCATTTACGAAACGCAAAACGCTATGTGGATTTGGACCACGTTGCTTCTGTAACTACTCAACAAACTTACGATTGGGTAACAAATCCAGATGGTGCATACGATGGTTTCCATATTGTAGTTACCGATTGTGGACTGAAATACAATATCTTGCGAAGCCTAGAAATAAGAGGCTGTCGGGTTACTGTTGTGCCGGCAACGAGCAGCTTTAAGACTATCATGGATTTGAATCCTTCTGGAGTGATATTTTCACCTGGTCCCGGAGATCCTGCGCTTTTGAATTACGCTATTAATACTTTGAAAGAAATGCTGGGTAAGATACCTTTGATGGGGATATGTTTGGGGCATCAACTCATTGCACGAGCTTTAGGTGCCAACACATACAAATTGAAGTTTGGACATCACGGCGGCAATCATCCGGTTAAAGATTTTTCTACAGGCCGTACTTATATAACGTCCCAAAACCATGGTTTTGCGGTAGATGGGGATACATTACCAGATGGATTGGAGGTTAGTCATGTAAATCTTAATGATGGAACGGTTGAAGGTATTAGGCATAAAGATCTCCCGATAATGGGAATACAATTTCATTCTGAGGCTGCCCCTGGGCCTTTGGATAATGACTACCTTTTCGACAGTTTTTTGTCGTTGATTAAGGGGGTAAATAACTTATGAGAGAACCACGTCAGTTAAGAGATGATTCGATGCCAGCGGAACAGGTCGCTATGAAAGTTCCACCGCGTAATCGTTGGCAAGTTTTGCTAGTGGAGTACGAGCTTCTAGATGCGTATTGGGCGGCGTTGCATGCAAGGATTTGGGTAAGTGGCATGGTGGTAGTTGGGCTTAGCATGATTGGGATAACCTTCCAAGCTACTATGATGCAGTCAGGTATTGAGGAAACGTCGAGAATGTTGGCGCTGATTGGTGGAATATGCTCATTGATAACGTTTGGTTGGTGGTTACTGATTAGGCGAATTTTTGCGGCGCAGAGGGTTGCTGAATATCGACGCAACGAAATAGAGCGTGAATTGGGAATGAGATCTAGCCTCTATCTCACTTTTCTTAGGCAAAGTCGTAAATTTGGTAATCGGGGTTCTGCGGTTGCGAAGCAGCTTGCTGAAGGTGACCCCGAATTGGAAGAAGGGCTCCGGGATTTCGGTACTAGTTCGGAAGCGAAGCCTTGGATGCCTAGATTAATGGCTGAGCGGCTTGTATGGAGTGCGATGCCTTGGTTGCTGATAGCGGCTTGGGGCAGCTTGTTCTTTATGAAGGCGTAAGCATATTTGGTTTATCGTTTTTAAGTTTCGGAATGACTGAAAGCTAAGATAGTTAGTGCCGTAGTAAGATTTTTCTTGGATTTCGGATTGGCTATAGTCGGCTTTCTTAGGTAGTGGTGGTAATTAAATTGGTTAAAATTTCTGACGAAATCAAAAAGGTACTAATAATTGGGTCTGGTCCAATTGTAATTGGTCAGGCTGCTGAGTTTGACTATGCGGGATCGCAGGCGTGTAGATCTCTAAGAGAAGAAGGAGTTACTACAATATTAGTAAATTCTAATCCTGCGACTATCATGACAGATCAAGGGATAGCTGACGTTGTTTATATTGAACCGTTAACCGTTGAGGTAATTGAGAGAATTATTATACAAGAGAGGCCCCAGGGATTGCTGCCCACTTTAGGAGGGCAGACTGGATTAAACTTAGCCGTGGAAGTGGCTGATGCTGGCATTTTGGAAAAATATGGAGTCAGGTTACTTGGGACGCAATTAGGCACTATCAAGAAAGCCGAAGACAGATCTATGTTTAGGCAATTGCTTATAGACCTAGATGAGCCTGTGCCGGAGAGTGAGACTGTGACCTCTCTAGATGAAGCGAGACAGTTCGCTGAGAGAATGGGATATCCGTTGGTGGTTAGACCAGCTTATACGCTAGGAGGTACTGGGGGAGGGGTGGTCCCTAGTCCTGAGTACCTTGAAGAAGTTGTTGAGAGTGGTTTGTCGGCAAGTCCCATTCAACAGATATTGCTGGAAAAGTACTTACTGGGGTGGAAAGAAGTTGAGTACGAGATAATGAGGGATGGTGGGGATAACTGTGTCATGGTGTGTGCAATGGAGAACCTCGATCCCATGGGTGTTCACACTGGAGACAGTATAGTTACCGCACCGACTCAAACTCTGTCTGATAAAGATTATCAGATGCTTCGTAGCGCATCTTTCCGAATAATTAGAGAGCTAGGTGTTGAAGGTGGGTGCAATATACAGTTTGCATTGGCACCTCATCCAATCGCTGCCCCACATGAATATGTGGATGGTAGGAAGCCCTCCTCGGATTACTATGTTATAGAAGTTAATCCCAGGGTAAGTCGTAGCTCCGCTTTGGCTAGTAAAGCTACGGGTTATCCGATAGCTCGTGTTGCAGCGAAAATTGCTTTGGGTAAACGACTGGATGAAATATCAAACAAGGTAACAGGTAAAACGGGAGCGGCATTTGAACCAGCAATCGATTACTGCGTAGTCAAAATCCCTAGGTGGCCTTTTGATAAGTTTCCTAATGGTGAACGTAGTTTAGGCGTTCAAATGAAGGCCACAGGGGAAGTTATGGGGATAGACAGAACTTTTGAATCTGCAATGCAAAAGGCTGTACGATCCTTGGAGCAGCCGGCAAAAAATTTGCTTTGGCAGGATCAATCTTGGCGAAGTGGCAATGCGGAGTCGATTGACAGTTTGCCATTGGATCCTAGGGACACTCGCCTGTGGGTTCTCATGACTGCACTGCGCCGGTCCTTTTCACTGGAGGAACTCAGTGCTACGACGGGGATAGATCCATGGTTCCTATCAGGATTACAACGGATTGTAGCTATGGAACGAAGATTGCTTGCAGAGCCACTTACTCCAAAGTTGATGTATTCCGCCAAGCGGTTGGGTTTTTCTGATGAGTACATAGGTACGCTGGCTGATAGATTACCTGATCAGGTAAGAGCATTGAGAAGAGAATGGGGTATTTATCCGGTTTATAAAATGGTTGACACTTGCGCTGCGGAATTCGAAGCTGAAACGCCATATTTTTATAGTACATACGAATCGGAGAATGAAGCATTGCCGTTAAGCGGCAGGAAGGCTTTAGTAGTTGGTAGTGGGCCTATTAGGATAGGGCAGGGAATTGAATTTGACTATTGCAGTGTCCATGCTGCTTGGGCTTTGCAAGAGGAGAATACTTCTAGCATTATAGTCAATTCCAACCCCGAAACTGTTTCCACTGATTTTGATACGAGTGACAGGCTTTATTTTGAGCCGCTAGATGAAGAAAGCATTTTGGATATTTTAGATAATGAATGTATTGAAGATTCGTCTGGAGCTACGGAATTTACTTCTTCGGTGGTCCAATTTGGAGGGCAGACAGCTATCAATTTATCCCAGGCGCTCGCACGTGCTGGGATGCCGATATTGGGATCCTCTGCACAGGCGATAGATATAGCGGCAGACAGGCGCAAATTTGAGGACTTTTTATCAAGGCAGGGGATTCCTCAACCACCAGGGGCGGCGGTTACAAATGTAGAAGAGGGTCTGAATGTTGCACAACAGATTGGATATCCGGTTTTGGTAAGACCTAGTTACGTACTTGGTGGTCGGGCTATGGAGATTGTCCAGAATCCGTCTGAGTTGGTCAATTATCTTGCCAATGCGGTGGAGATAGGCGAGGGAAAGCCGATTCTGATAGACAAGTACCTGGAAGGTCGAGAGGTGGAGGTTGATGCGATATGTGATGGTAAAGAGGTATTAATTCCTGGGATCATGGAGCATGTTGAGCGTTCGGGTGTCCATAGTGGAGATTCCATGGCCATATATCCCGGTCTCACATTGACATTGGCAGAAGTCCAGACTCTTGAGGACTATACAAAAAGAATAGCTTTGGGGCTAGATACAAAGGGCTTGATTAATATTCAGTACGTAATCACAGGGTCTAGCCCATATAGAGATCCGGAGAATTTCAACGACGATGTTTATGATGGTTCGACGGTTTACGTTATTGAGGCAAACCCTAGGTCAAGTCGTACCGTGCCGTTTCTTTCAAAAGTCACTGGAGTGCCGATGGTAAATATTGCTACAAAGATAGTACTCGGCAAGACATTGAAGGACCAGGGTTATAGTGGTGGATTGTGGCGTCGGTCAGATTTGGTTGCAGTGAAAGCGCCAGTTTTTTCAATGTCAAAATTGACTGGCGTTGATACATATTTGGGGCCGGAAATGAAGTCAACCGGTGAGGTAATGGGTGTAGATCGTGAATTTACCCCGGCGGTAGCTAAGGCTCTTTTGGCAAGCGGGCTTCATTTAAGTCGGGGATATCCTATCCTAATCAGTATCTCTGACCGTGATAAACCTGATGCTGTTGCTTTACTACATGCTTTGGCTAAGTCTGGGTGCGATTTGTATGCTACGGAAGGAACTGCGGAAATGATAAAATCTCTCGGTTTAGAAGTTCCTCTGGTGGCCAAGAAGCTTGGTTTTGGTCATCCTAATGTAGTTGACGTGATTGAAGATGGAAAAGTTCAGGCAGTAATAAACACGGTTACTGGGTCTGCGTCGATACTTAGGGATGGTTATGAGATACGCAGATCTGCTGTGGAACATAGAATACCTTGTTTTACTTCATTGGACACTGCTAGGGCTGCGGTGGATAGTTTAGTTAGGGAAGATTCTTATAATGTACTTCCTGTTAGTAGATATTTAGGTGGCACTTAGTGGGAAAATGTGAATTAGCTGTGGAGTTGGCCGTTTGAGTAAAAACAGTCGACAGAATAGAGATGAGCAGTCTTTGAATGAAACTAGTGTAGAGAAGCGTAAACGAGGTGTGAGTCGTGGCGGTTTGGGCAGAGGACCTCGGAGACGTGTTAAAAATGGATCTGCTGACGTGGTTGCTACTCCGATGACACACTATAAGGTGCCTAGCACCCATCGACCGTTTGCCCATCCAAGCGAATACGACTTCACCAATCTGTTAGATTTTTACGGCGTCAAATGGCTTTATGAGCCGAGATCGTTCCCTTTGAGATGGGATGGCGATCGTGTTTTACAAATGTTTACTCCTGATTTCTATTTACCTGAGTTCGACTTGTATGTTGAATTGACCACTCTAAAACAAAATTTGGTTACCGGGAAAAATAGGAAAATGCGCCAAATTCAGGAGCTGTATCCAGACGTTAATATTAAACTTCTTTACCGACGTGACATATACAGATTGTTGGCCAAATACGGTTTTGGACCCTTAGTGCAAGAAACTGTTCCTGCAATAGACAAAGTGCTTTTTACTAAACCTGAGATAGATCGCCGAGTAAAGCATTTGGCTAAGAGAATTACTAGTGACTACAAAAATGATGAGCCAATATTCTTGGGCGTTCTTCGTGGAGTATTTTGTTTCATGGCCGATTTGATTAGGGAAGTTGATCTTCCAATCACAATGGACTTCATGTCGGTATCCTATTATGGAGAAAGTACTGAAGATTTAGGGGACAGTAACGGCACAGTTGAAATCACTAAAGGGCCAGATGTTGCTATAGAGGGAAGGCGGGTACTATTGGTTGAAGATATAGTAGATACCGGGATGACTTTGAATTATCTTTTGCGGTATTTAGAGTCTTTCAAGCCTGCGGATATTAAGGTGTGTACCTTGCTTGATAAAAAAATTAGGCGATTGGTAGATGTGGAAGTAGAATACACTGGTTTTGAGATTCCAGATGAATTCGTGGTTGGGTATGGTTTGGATTACCTGCAAAAGTATCGCAATTTACCTTTTATTGCTAATTTAAAGCCACAGGAACAACCACAGGGCCATGAAGAAAATCTGGAGCAAATTACAAAATCTAAGAATCGTTAAGTGAAGGAGTTAATTGGTTTGCTGCCCGTATTGGCACAAATTTATTAGTGTGCATTCCAAGCATAACGGTCGATTCTTTTTGCAGGTTATCTTTCCATGGGTGTCTATAAGGGCATGGAATTCATTGAATAAGGTTGTGTTTTGGGGGAGACTTCCGTGGAACACAGTCTGAATATCAGAATATGCTGTGTGATGTGTGATAATACCCATTCGAATTAGAATGCGTTTTGTGTAGCTATCTACTACAAATATAGGCTTCTCTCCTGCATAGAGCATTATTGCGTCTGCTGTTTCTGGTCCTATCCCATGGATGGAGAGAAGTTCATTTCGGAGCGTCGAGGTATCTTGGGTCAGCATAAGCTCAATTTCACCTTGATGTTTGTTAACGAGATGATAGGCAAACGCCTTAATTTTCTTAGTCTTAGCATTGAAATAACCAGATGGTCTGATTAACTTGCCTAGAATGTCATCTGGGGTGCGCAGTAATGCGTATGGGCTTAGGACCCTTTCATTTTTTAGGGTGTATATGGCACGTTGTGCATTTTGCCATGAGACATTTTGGGTCAGAATTGCTCCTATAGCCATTTCGAACGGATTGTCGGCTGGCCACCATCCCTGACACCCATATGCTGCATAAAGTCGATCAAATACTATTTCCAGAAATGGTTTTGAAATATGTTTGTTGCTATTAGAGTTGCTCATGTTGTTTTAATCGTTACAAAGGATATATCAATTTGTCATCTGCATGGCACTACCGACTCATTTTTTGAAATAGTTAAAAGAAATTGCGGTTGCAGTGATGATGCAGCACGTTTAGACTGATCCCATAAGGCGGGGAAATGAACACATTTTTAGAGAACTTAGATTCGAGTTGTCAAAGTAATGAGAGCTTGGTCTGTCTTGGTTTGGACCCTGAGCTTGATAGAATTCCGACGAAAGATGTTGTTACTTTTAATAAAGCAATTGTGGAGGCTACTTGTGATTTAGTGGGAGCATACAAGCCTAATTTGGCATTCTATGAAGCACTAGGGTTGACTGGATTTAAGGCATTGGAAGAGACGATAAAGTTCATACGAGAAGTCTCTGACACTACAATCGTAATTGGAGACGGTAAGAGAGGAGATATTGGTCATACAGCGTCTGTGTACGCTAAAGGTATGTTTGATAATTGGGGTTTTGACGCAATAACTGTCAACGCCTATGGAGGAGAAGACTCGGTGCTCCCGTTCCTGAATTACAGTGATAAGGGTGTTTTTGTGTGGTGCAGATCTTCAAATGCTGGGGCAAGTGATTTTCAGGATTTGAAAATTAAAAGTCAGTCTAGTGGCGAAACCCCATTTTATAAGCAAGTAGCATGCGAAATCCAAAGATGGAACAAAAATGGCAACGCTGGATTGGTAATGGGAGCAACTTATCCTGACCAAATCAGAGAGACTAGGGGAATATGTCCAGACATGCCTTTTCTAATTCCTGGTATAGGGTCTCAGGACGGAGCTTTGGAGCATTCTGTGAGGAATGGTGTCTCAAGTGCGGGCAGAAGGATATTGATCAACTCGTCAAGGGGGTTGATATATGCTGACGAAACCCAGAATTTTGCTAAAGGGGCGCGTGAAGCAACGCGACAGCTGAGGGATAATATTAACCGCATTTTGGAATCCCTAGGATTGCGATGGTAAGAGAGTATCAATTGGGGGATATTCTTAGGCTTAGGAAGCGTCATCCTTGTGGTGCTTTCGAATGGCGTGTTGTAAGACTTGGGGCTGATATTGGTTTACGTTGTACAAGTTGTGAGAGACGTATTTTGCTGAGTAGAAGTGTTTTGGAACGTAGAATAGCAGACCATAACAGGTTAACTAAAATTTGATTGACAAGGCTAATTGGGCGTCGGTAGTATGAGCGAGTCTTTTGAATTGCGGGGGTTTGCATATGCCTGAAGTGGTTATAGACAGTATCCGGGTGAGCTTGGTAAGCCACCAGAGGGTGGTTATTCTCAAGCATGTCGAGTCTGACCTTTATCTGCCTATTTGGATTGGTGCATCGGAAGCTGACTCGATAGCTGTAAAGATGCAAGACGTCTCTCTACCTCGGCCGCTTACCCACGATTTACTCGCTTCAGTTATTGATAGTCTTGGTGGAAGGCTAACCCACATTACGGTAAACGATTTGAAAGACGACACTTTTTTCGCACAAATAACTATCGATCTGAATGGGCTATCTATCGATGTAGATTCTAGGCCTAGCGATGCCATAGCTGTTGCTGTAAGAGCTGACATACCTATATATGTTGCAGATCATGTAATAAACAAAGCCGGTATAAAACTGGATGATTCTGGTAGACCTATTATTCCTAATGATGAAAATGATCAGCCAAGAGGCATTGAAGAGGAGGATCTACGTAGGATGTCGGCTTTTACGGATTTCATAGATACTTTAGACATTGAGGACATAGGGAACGAGGGCCCGGAAAGTTCAGAGCAGGCAACCTAACTGTTAGAAATGAACATTGCTAGAGGAGTTGTATTACATAACGCGTTTTTCTAAGTGGAATTCCCGTTGACACTACCTATATATGTGATAAACTTCGCAAAGTTTGGGGGATGAGCTCATGAATAAACGCGGGCTTATCATAGCCGTTAGGCTGTTGGGTTTGGGTTGGTATGTGGCGGTGAGTATTCTTGTTGGAGTGGGCGGTGGGTTGTGGATAGACGACCAACTTAACGCCTTTCCTGTGTTTACTCTGTTAGGGGTTTTGTTGGGGTCTGCTTTGGCTTTTTACGGTCTGTACCGTATGGTCGAATTTCTCTTCAAAGGCAATGACTAGGATAGTAATAATCATGGTAGTTAAGCAGGGTAATTGATGAGCGAGAAAAATGTTTTTAGAACCCTTGGTTTGGCTCTGGCAGGTCTCTTCGTTTTTGGGTTCGTTATAGGGGCTATTGGGACTGCTCTATTTGCCGGAAAAGATGCGAGCCCATTCCTCCCAACTCCCGAAGTTCACCTACCCCCTCAACCTGTTTTCGAATCGGATGCGCATGAAGCCCATGAATTGCATAAGCTGCCAGGGCGATTTATGCTGACCAATACAATACTTTCATCATTGATTTCTAGTGTAATATTGATTGCCTTATTCTTCTTCGGTACTCGTAACATAAATTCAGATAGTAGGCCAAAAGGTCTACAGAACTTTTTAGAATTCATTGTGAGTTCAATGTACAACTTTGTTGAGGGTGTGGCTGGGGCTAAGAATGCGAAACGATTCTTCCCATTTTTTGCCATTATGTTCTTATTCGTAATAGTTAATGCTTGGGTTGGTCTAATACCGCTCTACCAGAGCCTCGGTTTTCTAAAGGACGGGCATTTTGAAAGACATTTGTTGCGGCCTGCTGGCACGGATCTTAATATGCCACTTGCGCTTGCAATCGTATCTTTCATATTTGTGGAGTTCTGGGGGATCAAGGCTTTAGGTTTGTCCTACTTTGGCAAATTCTTCCGATTTGGCACGCTACTAAAGGGGCGGATTTTTGAAGGATTTATTGATATATTCGTTGGTATTTTAGAGTTGTTAAGTGAACTGATAAGGATAGTAAGTTTTACTTTCCGTTTATTTGGCAACATGACAGCGGGAGAGATATTGCTACTAATGACGGCATTCCTCATTCCGTTCGCCTTTTCTTTACCGTTCTACGGTTTGGAGCTTTTGGTAGGCTTTATACAGGCACTAATTTTTGCCGGTCTAACCCTTGTGTTTGTGACTATGGCGATTACTCCTCATCATGATGGTGAAGAAGGACATTAGTTGTGACTAGGAGGGATAAGCGATGGATGTAATTATATTAACGCTAGTGATTATTGCCTTGGCAATGGTTGGCACCCTGATAGGGTTGGTAGTTTACGGATTAGTAAGGGATCAATAAAAATCTAAATTGTTGATTCTGAATTGAAGGAGGAAGTATGCCTGAAGCAGAAGCATTGAAACTATTGGCAGCAGGATTAGCGGTGGGTCTCGGAATGTTGGGACCGGGTATTGGTATTGGTATATTGGGTGCGGGTGCCCTTAACGCTATAGGTCGCAACCCGGAAGCAAGTGGACCAATTCAAACTAATATGATCTTGGCGATTGCTTTCGCTGAGGCTCTTGGTATTTATGCTTTGGTTGTAGCAGTTATTTTGGTCTTTGCCGCTTAGGCTGGATCTACTGATCAAAAAAAGGGGAAAGTAGCATGGCAGAGTTAGGCTTTCATGGGCCCAGCTTGGTAGTTTATTTGGTTAATTTTTCTGCACTGCTGATCGTTCTTTATTTGTTTGGTTTAAAGCCTATATTGCGTGTTCTTGAAGAGCGGTCTCGTCGCGTTCAGGAGAGCATAGAGCAGGCTCAGGTTTTGCAAGATGAGTCTGCGGTTAGGCAAGGAGAGATGGATCAACAGATTAAGGATGCAAGAAAGGAAGGTCAGGCGGTGATAGAGCAAGCTAGACAGGCGGCTCAGCGTCTTCGGGAAGAGGAGCGAGATAAAGCTCGTCAGGAGGCCGAATCTTTTATATCTAAGGCTCAGGCTGAGATTCAGAGAGAAAGAGATGTAGCGGTGGACGAACTTAGGAGACAATTTGGAGATTTAGCTATTTCGGCTGCAGAACGGGTAGTTAGGCGTTCATTGGATAAAGATTCGCACAAAGACTTGATAGAACAGACACTATCGGATAGTGATTTATTGGAAAGGGATAGCAAGTAATGTCTCGTATTCCACTCGATAGACGTTACGCCCAAGCAGTTTTTGCAATTGCTTTGGAGGAGGGCGCCTTAGAAGAATGGCGGGTTGAGTTGGAACGATCAGCAGATTACCTGTCTGATGATCAAACCAATGTCTTCTTGCGATCACCTAAGGTCACTTTCGAGCGAAAGCTGGAACTCCTCCGTGTGGTGCTTGGCGATGTTCGGGAGAATGTCTTTAATCTGGCTGGGTTGATAGTCAAAAACGGGGCATTGCATGCTCTGGATGGGGTAGTTAAGGAATATCAGAAACTTCTTGATAATCTCCAGGGAAGAGAACAAGTAGAGATTACTACTGCCATCGAAATGGAAGATTCTCAGAAAACTAGGTTGCAGGAGCAATTGAAGGACTTGTTCGGAAAAGAGATAGTGCTTAATGCCACTGTTAAGGAAGATATACTTGGCGGCATTCTTATCAGAGTCGGGGATATGATTATAGATGGTACCGTTAAAGGTAGATTAGCAGTGTTGAAACAAAGAGTGTTGGCTACGCCAAGCTAGAAGTAATAGAGAGGTAGATTGATGACAACGCGAGGACAAGATATAGCAGCGGTGATAAAGCGTCAGATCGAGGAATTTGGCGGTGATTTGACTATGCTTGACGTTGGTACCGTGACAGAGGTTGGTGATGGTATTGCACGAATACATGGTTTGGGGGGAGTTAAATACACGGAGCTGTTGTCTTTCCCTGGTGATGTAATTGGAATGGCAATGAACTTGGAAGAAGATGCAGTTGGAGCTGTTATCCTCGGGGATGACTCTCAGATAAAAGAGGGGGATGAGGTTCGATCGACCGGTAATGTTGCTGAAGTGCCGGTTGGCGATGGATTGATTGGCAGGACTGTCGATGCGTTGGGAAGGCCAATAGACGG
>CAZBMS010000033.1:0-16882 GCA_964493125.1 uncultured Dehalococcoidia bacterium
TGCCGCCCACCCATTCAGATACCTCAATGACACTTCAAAACTCAGACCTAGCTTCTTATTGGAAGATCCAACAAATAGACCAGCCTCAGCTGAGGAAGCTTCTGGATACAATGCATTCAAATTTGTAGATGCGATAGAAGTGTTCAACGCCCAAAACGACTCAAAGGAAAACATAATGGGATGGGAAACAGCCAAGATTCTTAGCCTACCTATGGTCGCCGGAAGCGATGTTCACAAAGAGGGTCAACTGGGCCAGGGTACGACCATTTTCCATGAAAAGATTGATGGGGTAAAAACCTTCATCGCAGCCTTGAAGGGAGGAAACTTTTATCCTGCAACCGGGCTTAGAGCCGGTAAGTTAAGAAGATATCCTGAAAGTGAGAAAGTGAATGCCTGAGACAGTTGATATAAATCAAGAGATTCTTGTATCCCTTGACCTTGAAGCAACGGGACTAAACACCGATAGTGATCTTATTATACAGGTCGGGGCAGTTAAATTTCGGGGTGACTCCGTAATAGAAACCTTTGATCAGTTAGTAAATCCGAGCAGGCTGTTGCCCACCTTCATAACTCAATTAACTGGGATTACTCAATCCGATGTAGATCAAGCGATACCATGGCCAGAAGTAGCGGCACCCCTAAAGGATTTCATTGGAGACCATCCGATTGTCGGCCACAACATTGCCTTCGACCTCAAGATGTTGGCGAAATCAGGTCTGAATCTGCATAATTCGAACTTCGACACCTATGACTTAGCAACAATTTTCGTACCTAATGCCCAAGAGTATTCTCTAGGGGGGCTAGCCGAAGCCTTTGGCATACCTTTTCGCAAAGCACACACAGCAATCGTAGATGCCCAGATGTGCCATCAACTATTCCTAAGACTTATAGACCTAGCCATACGTTATGATAAACGAGTATTGGGGGCATTGTCCGTTCTAGCAGAAAGAGCCAATTGGCAATTACATACCCTTTTTAAGCTATTGGCCAACGGCTTCAATGGCGATATGAAAGATAGGGGAGCTAACCTCCTATTCAACCATGAATCCTTGATCCGTCAGTTCTCTTTTCCAAAGCCCATTCCGTTCAATGATCAACCCGAACCAATTTCCATAGAACAACTAAAAAGCATGTTTTCCACTAAAGGTCCAATTTCTACAGCAATCCCTAACTACGAACCAAGAGACGAGCAAGTTCAAATGGCATTGGCGATTGCAAAGGCCTTCAACGAAAATCGTAATCTGATAGTGGAAGCTGGTACCGGTGTTGGGAAATCCATGGCCTACTTATTGCCAGCCATGGTTTTTGGCAAAAACAACAACACTAGAATAGTAGTATCTACCAATACTCTAAACCTCCAAACTCAATTGATCAACAAAGACCTACCTTTCGTTGAGAACGCGCTACGTGGCCCAAATACAGAAACCACCACTAACTCCAAATTCTCAGTGCTTAAAGGGAAGAACAACTATGTTTGCCTTCGTCGCTTGGCTCATCTAGCAGAAACCGAAAGTCTATCTTCGGAGGATGCAAGAATGCTAAGTAAAACGCTAGTTTGGCTTCAAAATACTTCAACTGGTGACAAATCAGAAATTAACATCCCAAGAAGAGACAATCATCTGTGGGACAAGATTTCTGCGGCTGGGACTAAAGACTGTGAAACTTTGCAAGGACTTTGCCCACTTAGAGTAGCACGTGCTCGGGCTGATGGATCCAACATAGTAATTGTGAATCACTCGTTACTAATCGCCGACGCAGCAATTGGAGGCGGACTCATACCACAATATGATTATCTTATCGTAGACGAAGCCCACCATTTGGTGGAAGAAGCAACCAAACAATTTGGTTACAGCGTATCTAGTGAACAACTTGGAGACCTTTTCAGGGAAACAGCCCGTGAAATTGCCAATTTCAAATCACTAGTGGCGTACAAAGTTCGTAATTCTAATCAGAAACTGGCACTCACTGAGGAAGCAGCTAAAGCAACCGAAGTACTTAAACATCTAACAGATTCATGGGATCATCTAACTGCCGTTACCTCTAGATTTGTACAAAACCAACAAGAGTATAGTAATCAGCTCCGAGTAACTCGAAGCACCAGGAAGCAACCAGACTGGGTCCACATTGAAATCGGCTGGGAAAATGTGAGTCAACACTTGGATAGCCTAGGGCAACATTTGTCTAAATTGCTTACTGCCATTGATACATTTCAATCTGAAACCATTACTGATACCGTCGAAGAGATAAGTAACTTGACCGTTAGGATCGATGAAACAAAACTTCGAATTTCAGATTTCGTAGTCCTCTATGAGGATGAAAAAGTTTACTGGATAAATCTGACTGGTCCAGGCGCTTTGCCAACTTTAAACTGCGTTCCACTTGAAGTCAGCAACAAGCTAAATGATGCTATCTTCTCTGAAAAAAAATCTACGATATTGACTAGTGCTACACTTAGCATTGATGGCTCACTCGACTACCTCGCAAACGAAACAGGACTCGAGGATGCCGATCATCTGATTGTAGGATCACCATTTGATTATAAGAAGTCTGCACTAGTTATAACGGCTCCCGACGTACCAGAGCCATATGAAAGCGGTTATCAACAAAAGCTAGAAGATATTCTCGTTCATGTCGCGGAAGCTTCTAATGGCGGTATATTGGCCCTGTTTACATCACACTCTGCTTTGCAAACCACCAGAAAGCACATAAAACCAATATTGGAGAAACAGGGTGTTACAGTTCTTGCCCAAGGAGTTGATGGTTCTCCGGATCAATTAATGAAAGCTATGACTACGAACATAAATACCGTTCTCCTTGGCACGAGCAGCCTTTGGGAAGGCATAGATTTACCAGGAGATGCATTGCGAGTAGTAGTGTTGGCTAGGCTTCCTTTCGCAGTCCCTACAGATCCAGTAGTATCTGCAAGATCTGAAAAATATGAGGATCCATTCAGCAAATTGACTATTCCTGAAGCAATCCTGCGTTTTCGACAAGGATTCGGACGACTCATTCGTACCAGTAGCGATCGGGGAATTGTATTAATACTAGATAGTCGAATAGTCAATAAATCTTATGGGAAAATATTCTTACGATCCCTACCAAATGCAACCTTTCATGAAACGATGTCAAGAAACATTGGACACGAAATCAGAAATTGGCTAAAAACGTAATAACAACCACTACAGTGGATATTGACCAACCCATCGACCTAGAGTCCACAATGGAAAGTGGACAAGTTTTTCGCTGGGAAAAGAATCAAGATTGGTATATCGGAGTTATACAAAGATACGGCTATGCGATCAAACAAACTTCATCCGGACTACTTGTCACGACATCAAACCCTGACAAAGGCGACACTATTAAGTCAATTAGCAATTTTTTCCGCTTAGAAGACGATTTGGGAAAACTTTATACTAAACTTCAGCATGACCAAGTACTGAACTCGGCCTTTCAGCGGTGGCGAGGCTTACGGCTGATAAAACAAGATCCATGGGAATGCCTGATAAGCTTCGTTTGCTCATCCGTATCTAACATACCCAGAATCAAAAAGAACCTAAACTCATTAGCGAAATATTACGGTCGGCCCATATACCTGGGCGACAGCATAGTTTACGAATTTCCATCCGCTACACAGCTTTCAAAAGTCTCGGTACATGACCTATCTAAACTAGGTTTTGGATTCAGGGCCGAATATATAGTCAAAATTGTCAATCATGAACTATCAGGTATGTTAAACCTTCAAAAACTACTTATAGAGAGTTATGCAAATGCAAAGGCGAAACTAACTGAGTTACCAGGAGTGGGAAACAAGATAGCCGATTGTGTTCTGCTTTTCGCACTTGAAAAACTTGAGGGGTTTCCGATAGACAGATGGATAATGAGGG
Organism: uncultured Dehalococcoidia bacterium; assembly: GCA_964493125.1. Lineage (GTDB taxonomy): Bacteria > Chloroflexota > Dehalococcoidia > Lucifugimonadales > QGNO01 > QGNO01. The sequence goes on from CAZBMS010000033.1 coordinate 3,885, forward strand.
CCTTAGTGGATTGGTACGGGCACTCGGAAAATGCAAAATATTCCAACTTGGTATGCTGGGCACACAAAATGTGGGGAACTAGTGCTGGATATGTACAACAATATATGTACCAACAAAGAAGACTATCCTAGTAGAACAAGAGTGTCGGTATAGACTGAGCTTCTATCCTAAAAGACTCATTATGAAACTGATTTGTTCTTGCTTGGTAGTGATTACACCATCCACAACAGCATCAGTAAGTTGCCTATGAGCTTTCCCCAACATCGGGCCTTCCTGAAACCCCATAGCAATCAAATCAGAAGCGCTTAATTCTGGTTTGATGTGTTGAGAATAAGACAGGTAGTAATTTAAAAGTACATATCCCTGTTCGTTAATTGTGGTTTTACAGACCAATTCTACAGCACGCAACATAAATCCTCGCATAGAATTATAGACTTCAGAAGGCAGCGTCTGGGAATTCCAAGAAGACCTGAGATTCTGAATCCTTACTACCTGCCTTGCCAATTCAGATTCAGAGTTAGGTATATTAAATCTCGACGCGAAGTCGGATACCTCCTCATCATTCATGTCATATGCCAGCAATGCGTAGTAAAAACTATGGTCTCGATCCCAACTTAGATATTCCAAACTTGAGAATCTGCTTTCCAGAGAAGAAAAAGATGATATTCCCTTATAGCAGCTTTGAAGCAACCCCAACTTACTTGCTCGCAACAATATTTCTGTCGCCTTCTCCTCTTCAAAAATTAGCTCAAACTCGTTCCTTAAACGATCGCCACTCACCGTATTAAGATAATCGCAACTAGAAGTTAACAAGCCCTCGGTGGTCACATCCAAAGTAAAGTTCAATCTTTGCTCATATCTGACGGCTCTAAACATTCTCGTAGCGTCATCCTGAAAACTGGCTTCATGAAGGACTCTAATAAGTTTCCCATCGATATCTGCTATGCCCCCAATTGGATCGAACAAAATTATGGGGTCAGGAGTTAGGCGAATTGCTATCGCATTGATAGTAAAATCACGCCGTTGGAGATCTTCCGATATATTTCCCGGTGAAACTGTAGGTAGTGCCCCGGGTTTTTCATAAGTTTCACTCCTAGAGTTCACTATATCCAATAATGACCCAGCAATTTCCAATTTGAAGGTGCCGAAAGGAGAACTGTCGATCACTTTCGCATCTAACCTAGCAACCAATTCAGCAACTACAAGTGCACCACTATCTTCCACGGAAATGTCCAAATCTTTAATATCTCCAGAGATCAGAACATCACGAACCGCACCTCCAACAACGTATACGGATACTCCGAGCTCTTCACCAATATCTAGCAAATTATTCACTATTATTGCCAGAGGTTTACTCAGAGCTTCGAACAACCTCGACTTAATATCTAAAGATTCAGTCATAGTCACATTATAGAGACGAATTATTAGTATGCAGGTACAATACTTTAGCAGAACTAATTGATTTATGGACATAAAATTGAAAAAACTTGAAACAAGCCTACAATACAATTTCTCGAATATTGGGCTCCTAAAGCAAGCCCTTAGACACCCTTCTTACACTAACGAAAATCCTGGATCCGGTGACTCAAATCAACGAATGGAATTCATCGGGGATGCGTTACTTGGAGCGTTTATAGCATTGGAACTTTACAAAACCCATCCAAGTCAGGACGAAGGCTACCTAACAAATATGCGTTCTGGAATTGTCAACGGGAAAACACTAGCTGATGTAGCGAGATATCTGAAATTGGATCAACAACTGTTACTAGGGCAAGGAGCTAAATCTGGCGGAGCCAACAAAACTGATTCTACCCTAGCTGCAGCACTCGAAGCGGTAATAGGGGCCGTTTTCTTAGACAACGGGTATGAGGTAGCAAATCAAGTCACACTAAATATATTTAAATCAAAACTTCAATCCGTAGCGAATAGATCAAATATTAAGGACCCGAAATCCGAACTACAAGAATTGTTGAATACTCTGGCAATAGATACCCCAAATTATCAATTGATTAACACTAAGGGGCCGGCTCATCAAAGGGCATTCACTATCGCAGTCATTGTGAACGGAGAAATTCTGGGCCAAGGACATGGAAGCAGGAAGTTAGAAGCTGAAGAGGAGGCAGCTCAACAAGCGATATTAAAACTTCAATATAGAGTTAAATTTCAATGAGGTTTACATTCATACAAACAAGTAATTGTGTACACATCTGGATTTCCAAATCATATAAAAAAGACCGTTTACAAGATTAACTTTTATACAACAATCAAAAAGTTGCCAATCAAAACTCCGTGTTATTATTCCAATATCAAAACTTGTGAGGGGATTTGTTGAAGTTTTTCCGCAGAAGCGATCAAATCAAGCAAGCCGCTGAAAAGGCTCTAATTAGAACTAAAGAATCATGGTTCAAACCATTGACTCACATCTTCCTCAACAATCAATTTGATGATGAAACATGGGGCAAACTAGAAGAGGCTTTAATATCGTCCGATGTAGGCGTAACCACTGCAATGGATATTATTGAAAGACTAAGAAACCAGTTTAAAAGTAGCCAGGATAGTTCACCGTTACATTCTGTAAAAGACGAACTAAACAGATTGCTTCGAGATCCAAATGAAAAAATTGAAGAGGTCCTTGTAAATGGTCTTGATAAAAATAGACCTCTTGTAATTCTTATGGTCGGTGTGAATGGTGGTGGAAAAACAACAAGTTTAGCCAAGCTTGCGAACATGTATAAACAATTGGGAAAAAAAATATTGATTGGAGCGGCAGACACTTTTCGTGCTGCTGCAACGGATCAACTTCAAGTGTGGGCGAATAGGCTTGAAGTAGATTTAGTAGCCAATCAAAAGGGAGGAGATCCGGGAGCAATCGTGTTTGATTCTGTACGCGCAGGAATAAGTCGAAAAGCAGATGTTGTAATAATCGACACAGCCGGACGGTTACACACAAAAAACAACCTGATGGATGAACTTATTAAAATAAACAAAATTCTTGATAGGGAAGAGTTCAATTGCCCACGGGCAACCATACTTGTGCTTGATGCAACTACTGGGCAAAACGGGCTCATTCAAGCCGAACATTTCTCAACTTCTATACATTGTGACGGTATTTTCTTGGCAAAGCTTGACGGTTCAGCTAAAGGCGGTTTTGTTTTTGGAATTAGGGAAAGCCTAGACTTGCCAATAATGTTTGTGGGTACTGGGGAAAATCTTGAAGACATGTCAGTTTTCGAACCTAAGGCATTTGTAGAGGCATTATTGAGTTAGATTAGATAAACAAAATAGATGTATGTACCTACTGTATCGCTGGTACTAATTTACAATCGTGACTGAAATAATAACCTGGTTCATATTACTTTACCTAATAAGCATATTGGCACTGCCAATCGTATTTTGTGTGGTTAAGACACTACCGGACCGAGGCTACAGCATAGCCAGGCCAATATCTCTACTTTTGGTGTTCTATCCTCTGTGGCTTATTTCATCCACGCCTGTATTTTCGAATAGCCTCTCATGGTTTCCCCAGAGAGCAACCATTTGGCTGATTATACTAATCATATTAATCAGTTCGTTGCTTCTGTTAATACGACAAAAAAATGAAATTATCCTATTTGTCAGAAAAGAATTTACTACCCTAATCGCCGTAGAAGGGATATTCGTAGCAGTTCTTATCTTTTGGATGCTCATAAGGCTAAATGACCCAAGCATTAGCCACACGGAACAACCCATGGACTTCGCTTTCTTGAATGCTTCTGCAATCACTAATCATTTTCCACCGCAAGATCCATGGCTCTCTGGGGAAACCATCAATTATTACTACTTTGGATACCTTATCTTTGGGTGCTTTAGTCAACTCGCCGGCGTTAGCCTGGAAGTAGGATATAACCTAGCTCTAATAACAGTCGCCGCAATGGCAGCAGCAGCAATATTCGGACTATCTTCGAACTTGGTACGAGTGTACGGAGGTACGCTGCGAAGCAGTTTGTTAACAGGCCTATTGTCAGTAATCCTATTGATGGGAATAGGCAATCTGGTAAGTGGTCTTGAATTGATCCGAGCAGGTGGAGGAGGGACTGAGCGATTCTGGGATTGGGTGAATGTTAAAGACATGGATGAATCTAAGCTGTCCCCAACTTGGCATCCATCCGAATCAGGCTGGTGGTGGTGGCGTGCAACACGGGTGATAGATACCACAGAAGATGGGAAAAGTCTTGACTATACTATCACTGAGTTCCCATTTTTCAGCTTCACGCTAGGTGATCTACATCCACACGTAATGAGCTTGCCATTCTTCCTAATAGCAGCCACATTAATTTTCAATTTCATGATTTCATCTAACAAAATAGGGAAGGGTTGGGGATTCCCTAAAGGTTCATCATTGCTTGTCTTAATCACTCTATCTTTGTCCCTGGGAGCCTTGGGGTTCATAAATTTCATTGACCTTGTCACACTCTGGTTCATATTCACTGCTGTTACATTTGTAAAAACTTACGCCGCAACCAATGGATTCATATCTAGTCTATTTGGTTCATTGAAATTGGCAGGTCCGGTACTATTACTTTCAGTGATCGCATACTTGCCTTTTTATTTTTCATTTCCCAGTCAAGCACACGGTATTTCGACAGTAAATGATTATGTGACTAGGCCTTTCCATTTCTTCCTAATATGGGGGCTTTTCCTATTCGTTATTACTCCCTACTTGTTAGTGGAAAGCAAATCAATAATACCCCTCTGGCGTCAGTTCAAACAAAAGTCTAATTTGGCTTTATCAATTGCATTAGCTATTTTACCCTTCGCAGTTTGGTCAGGATTTCAATTAATACTTTTCTGGAGCGAAGAAGGCCTCGCAAGCAATATATCAACGCGAGCCCTCCATATCCTGCCACTCGCCTTAATTTTGCTTCTTGCAACCTATTTAGGACTCTCAAAGTGGCAATTAGTCTCTAGGAACAAAAACATAACCCTCAATAAAGACCCTATCGCATTCACCATGATCCTAATTGCGACCGGATTCCTAGCACTTATGGGAATCGAACTATTTCAAATATCCGATCATTTTAATAATCGGATGAACACTGTGTTTAAATTTTCTTACCAAACCTGGTGTCTGTTTTCTATCGTTGGCGCTTTTAGCGCCTACAGTTTAATCAAAAGGTACAACAAATTAAGTAGTCTTATTAATATCCCAGCATACTTCTGGTTGGGAGCGGTCACTCTACTACTCATAACTTCGATGTACTATCCATTATCGGTAACGTACATGCAATCAACGGAGTCTATTAAACCTGTTTCTTTGGACGGGCTTCAACATGTGGCATCATCTAATCCTGACGAATATGCCGCAATCCAATGGCTGAAAAACAATGCCACCTGGAATGACACAATCTTGGAAGCGGTAGGGGATGACTATTCAGAGTTTTCAAGAATCTCATCTAGCTCCGGAATACCAACAGTACTCGGGTGGATATTCCATGAAACCCAATGGCGCAATACATCAAGCATACTTGATACTAGAAGATTTGATGTTCAGTCCATGTATGAAACGAAGGACACTATGGAAGCCAAAGAGTTACTTGATAAGTATCAAGTAACATACATAATTGTAGGCCCGAGAGAATTGTCCAAATACGACCTTGACGAACCCTCGAAGTTCGACTCTATAGGCGAGCGAGTGTACCCAGAATCGGAAGAGAATGGGAGCTATTCAATATACCGTGTTAATAGATAACAGCAAAATGGAATCAGAACCAGTCCAAAAAAATGGTGGGGCAACACCATTGCAACCTGCCGTAAGTAAAAATGTAGATAGTTGGAGCCGTTCCGAAATCAGCTTATACATTTTACTCTTCGCTACAGCCCTGGTATTGCGTTTATGGGACTTAGGATACCAAGCACTGCATCACGATGAGAGCCTACACGCAGTGTACTCTTGGTATCTCTATTCTGGGAATGGCTACACCCACGATCCAATGATGCATGGACCTTTCCAATTCCTAGGAACCGCTGCAATATTTTTGGTACTATGGGATTCAGATTTTACGGTAAGACTACTCCCAGTGCTGTTCGGCACCTTTCTTGTTGCAACTCCGATATTACTTAGACATTTTCTTGGTCGGAGCGGTGCTTTATTCACTGCGCTCCTGCTATGCATATCTCCAACAACTCTCTATTTCAGTCGATTTGCTCGAAACGATGTCTACATGGCTGTATGGACTATGCTATTAGTAGCATTCATATGGCGCTATATTGAGAGTGGGAAAAACAGATATTTAGTATTGCTGGCAGCAACTCTATCTCTCGCATTCTCCACAAAAGAGAGCACCTTCATAATTGTTTTCGTGTTCAGCAGTTATCTCCTAGTACCTGCATATAAAGACATAGGACCTTGGCTAATTGGAAGCAAGCACTTAAAAACTTTTTCTCGTCATGGTTCGCTTCTTGTACTGTTGGCATGCCTCAGTCTCCCATTTGCTGGTGCTGGCATAGCCATTATTCAGGGTAGTATCGGACTTACTCTAGCAAACTCAGATTACAACTTGGGACCACATGGCATACCACTCGGCAGTAGCTTATTCGTAGCCTTCTTTACTGTCTCTGCTTTAACGTTAATATCTTTAGTTATTGGCTTTAAATGGAAGCCGAATGGTGCTAGAGCTTGGATTCAGATCTCAATAGTATTGATCACTATTCTAGCCCTAACTTCAGCATTAATTGATCTAATATTCGAAGCCAGCCTAATTAAGTACTCAATACCTGCAGGACTTCTAGGGTCAGCAATAGCCGCCATTATTGTAGGTGTAAGGCAACGGGGTTGGTGGTTGCTAAGCTTAGGCGTATTCCTTTCCATCTGGATATTGACTCACACGACCTTTTTAACAAACCCTGAAGGTGTAGCCACAGGTTTCTGGCAATCATTAGGTTATTGGGTGGTTCAACAGGGAGTAGCTAGAGGTGATCAACCTTGGTATTACTATTTGATCATTGGATTAAATTATGAATTTCTAGCGGCGATTTTTGGAGGCATAGGGATCTACTCGTTCCTAACGAAAGGAAATAAGTTCGGTGTTTTCCTTGTTTACTGGGCGTGCACTAACCTCTTGATTTACACCTACGCTAGCGAAAAGATGCCGTGGCTGTTGTTTAATATTACCCTCCCTTTCCTTTTGATCTCTGGAAAAGTGATGGGTGATCTCTGGAACAAACTACCATGGTGCAAAAATGAAGTAGAAAATGAAGTAGCTTTACTACAGGAACGGAATACACTATTCACTAATGTCATTAGAATAGCACATTGGAATTCCATTCTTTTCACGATTTGTCTAATAGCAACATTGCTGTCATTCGGGTGGATTATCCAAAACCACATGTTTGCTAATGTAGAACTTAATATTAGAACTGCAGGTATTTGGGCATCCGCGCTAGGATTACTATTAATCTCAAGTTATTTATTGGTAAATGCTCCCACAGATAAGCGACGACCATTGTTCCTGCTTTCTCTTGCTGCAACGCTTTGCATATTGACTGTAGTTAGTTCATTTAGATTGACCTACAAACACTCTGATATTCCCGTAGAAATGCTAATCTACACACAAACTTCTCCTGACATACCCAAAATCATGCATGAAATCGAACGGCTGGGGACGACTACAGGTGAAGGGAATAACTTAGTGGTAACAGTGGACAGCTCTGATGGGTATACTTGGCCGTGGGCTTGGTATTTGAGAAACTACCCCAACGCATCTTATCCCTGTCTCGGCACCGATGACGGTTGTGGGGCTGATAAGTTACCTACCAATTCAGATATTTTGCTTCTTTCCGCTAGCAATCAATATACAGTAAATACTGGTACAATCGATTTCGCAGAGCCTAAGCCATACAAACACCGGTGGTGGTTTCCCGAATACGATACTTACAGAGAACTTACAATCCCTAAGATAGTAGAGGGAATAGATAGCAAACAATCGTGGTGCCGTGTTTTCGGATATTTTTGGAACCGCCACCTACCCCATAGCCTAGGCACATCCAACGCTTACGCCTATTTCCCATATTCTTTTGATTTGCGAGAAATAAATACTAATACAATACCTTCCCAAATATGTTAACCCTCCAAGATTGGCTGACTATGCTTGAGTAGTGGGCAGCCTTTATACTTGACCTTAATGAAAAATCATCGCGTCTGGATTGGCCTTATTATTAGCTTGGTGTTTTTGGGGCTACTATTCTGGCAAATAGACCTTGCAAAAGTACTTAAGCATCTAAAAGAAGCGGAATATATCTACATTGTCCCAGGAGTCATGGTGTATTTCTGCGTCTGCGTGTTGTTCCGCACACTAAGGTGGCGGCTACTACTAACTCCAATAAAGCCGATAAGTGCTCGACGATTGCTACCGGTAGTTTTGGTCGGGTACATGGCCAACAACGTTCTACCCATGAGAATAGGGGAGATAGTACGCAGTTATTATCTCGGGAAACGTGAGAGCGTAAGTACAGTTGCAACCCTGGCAACTATAGCAATTGAAAAAGTTTTGGACGGAGTGATATTGATTGGGTTACTCATATTAGTTTCAATATTTACTCCAGTGACTGAACTAGTAAGCAATGTCGCGACTGAAACCAACATTCATTGGGCTATCCTAGTTTTAGGTACCACGGTACCTTTTGTAGGAATCATGGCTTTAATGTGGATAGTTGCAAATCGCCCTAAAACAATTGCTTGGATTCCAAAATTAATGCTTAACTGTTTACCAAATAAATTTCGGGCTGTAATCAAAGAATTGATAAATAAGTCTTTGGTGGGGCTAGAAGCTTTAAAGGACTCAAAGCGGCTATCAGCGATAATCCTAATATCTTTCCCAGTGTGGGCAGGAGAGATCGGCCTATACTACTTGGTGGGTCTTTCGTTCGATTTACAATCAATACTGGGTGGACCTATGTTTATGATAGTCGCGATGATAATAGTAGCCTGCATTTCAAATCTTGCTACTGCCATACCAGCATCCCAAGGATCTATCGGACCATTTGAACTATTCGCGGTAGCGTCATTGGTAGTGTTAGGGGTTGATGCAGAAATTGCCACAGCATATTCACTAGTTTTACACTTGACCCTACTAGTGCCTATCAGCATAGCTGGATTAATATCATTATGGCTTGGAAATGACTCTATAAAAAATGTCATTAACTACAAATCCCCTGGGAGTAATATGAAAAAGCATCCTGGTAAAAAAGCGGGTTCAAGTTGAGAGTAGGTATAATAGGTGGAGGTATAGGAGGATTAGGAGCTGGATACGAACTTGCAAAAACTGGCCACCAAGTAACTATATATGAAAGAGCTCCGTTCTTAGGCGGCCTAGCTTCGACCTTCGAGATCGGCGGTGGTCGGCTTGAACGTTTCTATCACCATCTGTTCAAGTCTGATACGACCATCATTGACTTACTAAAAGAGCTTAACCTCGATGAAAACCTGATATGGGAACAGTCAAAAACCGGATGGTTTCACGATGGCAAGATATATCCATTCTCTGGCCCTTTGGATCTCCTCAAATTTAAACCTCTCGGAATAATTGACAGGATAAGAATGGGGCTTGCAACCTTATACTTACAAAGGGTAAAAAACTGGGAAAAGTTTGAACAAGTTACGGCCGCTGAGTACATCAGAAAACTCACAGGAAAGCGTAACTATGAAGTTTTATGGGAGCCCCTCCTTAAAGGCAAGTTCTCTCACTATTACGATCGGATTGGCATGCCTTGGCTTTGGAGTAAATTTGCCACGCGTACCAAATCCAGAGGTAAGAATTTCAAGGAAAGCCTGGGCTACATAAAGGGAAGCTGGGGACTCTTAATCGATGAGATGGAAAACCACATTAAAAATTACGGCGGAGAAATCAACACTGATACTTCAGTATCAAAAATTTTAACCGAAAAAGGTCGAGCTGTAGGGCTCACTGTAGTAACCCAGTATGGGGCGGAGGTGGAGAGAGAATTCGATTTAATAATAGCGACCGTGCCAAGCTTCATATTGCCGAACCTGGTGGAAATGCCAGATGAATATGTGTCGAAATTGCGTGCAGTCGAATACGAAGGAGCTATAGCAGTTATATGGGTTCTCAAAAAAAGCCTTTCACCCATTTATTGGCTAAACATAGGTGACCGGAACATGCCTTTTCTGCTTGTTTTGGAACAAACGAATTTGGTAGATCCAAAGGAGTACGGAGGCAAACATATCGTATATACGGCCGATTATGTAGCGAGAGATGACCGAAGATGGAGCATGAGCACAGATGAAATAGTTAAAGAATATCTCGAAGGCTTAAAGCGTATAAACCCGGATTTTGAAGAATCATGGATAGAGGCGCACTATCTACACAAAGAACCAGCTGCCCAACCTATTATCGAAGTCAACTACAAAGATAGAATACCGGCTACAAAAACGCCTGTTGAGAGGCTTTGGTTGGCTTCCATGAGCCAAGTGTACCCAGAAGACCGCGGAACCAATTACAGCTTGAGATTGGGCATAAGAGTCGCTAGAGAAGCAATCGCTGATATAAATGCTGAAAAATGACCTCGTGATCCAAAAATCGATTGAGATTTTCGGATAGCACTGCACAAGGAAACTTGGTTAAGTTTTACTCGCTACAACATGTCCCATGATCACAAAAAGCCATTAATGCCACAACAAAATTCTGATTTACTCACAAGCAAAAACTCACTGAGATATAGCGGCTTTCGTCGGTTTGCTGCTTCTTTGTTACTAACATCTCTGGGGGGGCAACTACTTCAGATTGCTATACTATGGCAGGTTTATGAAATTACAGGCAGTGCACTTCTCTTAGGCCTAAGCGGCCTTGCCAGAGCAGCTCCCCACATGATCCTTTCTATGGTAGGCGGTGTGCTTGCTGACAGATTGAACAGAGTTTATCTCGTACAAGCAGGGCAACTAGGAAACGCTACCGTATTATCGGTTCTGGCATTCCTAGTTCTTACGGATTCAATAGTGGTTTGGCACCTTTATGCAGTAACTCTATTGAACAGTGCCTTTTCAGCAATTACACAACCATCTAGAACGGCATTAATTCCAAGCCTGGTTCCTCATAGAAATCTAGTGAACGCAATAGCTCTAAACGCCACCATAGGACAAATATCACACATTGCCGGACCAGCACTTGCCGGATTCACCATCGCCTATATCGGGCTTGAGTCAACCTACTTTATCAGTGGCGTGTTATACCTATCATCTATGATCGCCATTGTTGGAATTCGAGTGGCCAGCACTTCAACTACAAATCTTGAGAGCCCTTGGCACAATTTTACTCAAGGAATGGCTTTCGTCTGGAGTAAACCTGTAATTATCTCGCTTCTACTTATAGATGTAGGGGCAACTACTTTAGGAAGTTACCGTGCTCTTCTGCCAATCTTCGCAGAGGCTCTAGACGCAGGAGCCGCAGGTTTTGGTATCCTGAGTGCTGCTCCTGGAATTGGAAGCCTGATAGGGGCGGGGGTCATGCTTTCCTTGGGAGATATGAAATATAAAGGCCTGTATACAGTTTTTGGAGTACTATTTTATAGTGTCGCCCTTGTTATGCTTGCCATATCCCCATCCTTCTTTGTAGCAATCCTTGCAACAGGACTGTTGGGTATGGCAAATACCGTGCAAGTCATACCACGTAATTCAGTAATCCTCGGTATATCCCCCGCTCAGCTCCGCGGAAGAGTAGAGGCTTTTCGCAGTATGGTCGCAGGCGGGGCTCCATCACTTGGATATACCCTCAGTGGAGGGATTGCCGCAATGCTTGGTGCACCAATAGCTGTTTTGATAGGCGCTGTATCATGTGGGCTCTTAGTGACGATGATAGGGGTGTCACATTCAACATTAAGAGACAAAGACCTAGGGGCACCATCCGTTACTGAATCTTAAGTAATACCTATCCACTCTAAATTCGAGTCCTCATACTTAGCGTTCTCAGATTAAAACGCCATCTACCATTTCATACGATCTATCAGCCATATTCGCCAACGAAAGGTCATGCGTAGCCGCTACGAATGTCACTCCTTCTGATTTCGTCAAGCTCTTAATAAGCGTTGAAATAACAAGGCCATTTGCTGAATCCAGATCCCCGGTTGGCTCATCTGCAAGAATCAAGCCCGGATTTGGTGCTAAAGCCCTAGCTATCGCGATTCGTTGCTGCTCACCTCCAGACAATTCATGTGGTCGATGATCGGCACGAGATGAGAGTCCCACGAGTGCGAGCAACTCTTCAACTCGCTCGCGTCTAGCGTCTTTCCGAAACCCGTTGATTCGAAGTGGCAAATCAATATTTTCGTAGGCAGATAGGAGAGGCAAAAGACCATAAGACTGGAAAATGTATCCTATTTTGCCCCTTCTCATATTTGTAATGTCTGACTCGGTCATTAACGATAGCTCGTTCCCGTCAAACAGAACACGACCATTGGTAGGTTGATCAATACCACCCATTAGATTGATCAAAGTAGTCTTACCGGAACCTGATCTGCCTGTTAAAGCAACAAATTCTCCTGGCATTATCTTGAGAGTCACATTCTTAACCGCCGTTACATCACCCCCAGGCGATGTAAAAACTCTCTTCAATTCTATTGTTTCAATTATAGGCCTATCATCATAAGTCACGGTCATGAATCGCTACCTTCTGACTTAAGGATAATTTGCTTAGAGTCGGCATCTATACTAACGCGTCCTGTTGTGCCAAGCGTATTTAAAGAATCCAACGGCAACTGCATACGTCCAGCCCGATCAACTACCAGATACTCTCGTGTTACAAATTCGTCAGGACGCCTCAGGCTTGCTTGAGTTACCAGCTCAGCAACTATCCTCCCATCTCGGATCTGAACTACTCTATCAGTGAATATTGATGTACCAGCGTAATGAGTAACTACGACGACAGTAACTCCAAAATCGGCGCATACATCCTGGAGGGCTTTAAGTACATCGTTGGCTGTCCTAGTATCTAATTCACCTGTAGGCTCGT
>CAZBMS010000034.1:0-16744 GCA_964493125.1 uncultured Dehalococcoidia bacterium
TATTCTGGTTCGTGTTTGGCTTCGGTTGTTGTTGGTTATTCTGGTTCGTGTTTGGCTTCGGTTGTTGCTGGTTATTCTGGTTCGTGTTTGGCTTCGGTTGTTGCTGGTTATTCTGGTTCGTGTTTGGCTTCGGTTGTTGTTGGTTATTCTGGTTCGTGTTTGGGTTTTGTTTATCGTCCTCATGAGGCCTTCCGCCTTCATGATTAGCAAGAATTGCACCAGGAAATGCCAAAGTTAGTATGAGTAGTAATATAGCTATCCCACTAAATATTTTCATAACAACTTCCCACCCTCTAATTTATCCAATTACACATCATGTGCATGTGAACTTGTCCAAAAGTCTCTTAAATCTAATTTGGATAACCGTAGCATCGGCTCCTGTGACCGTTAAAGAGAAAAGTGTTTCTGGTAGGCATCTCCAGGATCCGGTTATGCCTCCTGCTTGATCTGCCCCTGATGAGGCAGTTGTAACATAAGTGAGGTATTTACCTGACTGAGAGTCGACGGTGACATCTCCTTCGCTGATCAGTTCGAACTTTATGTCAGAACGGGCTGTTTTAAGAGATGTATAGCTGTCATACAAAGCTGAGGCGACTTCTGCTTCAGAGTCTTGGAACCAGATCAGGTTTGATGTAGCACCACCGTGCTCAAACGATGTTATTCCTTCAACATTAGTTGCGTTATCTGAAGTTAATCCAGAGTTTTCAACGTCAACTTTGCCATCTACTACCAGCTTGAATCCGAATCCCTCAATAGTGGTGTATTCGATTGGTGGTGTAGGGGTAGGTGTAGGTGTAGGTGTAGGCGTTGGCGGAGTAGGCGTAGCTGTTGGAGTGGGCGTTGGGGTAGGCGTAGGTGGTACTGGAGTTGCAGTCGGAGCGGGTGGTACTGGAGTTGCAGTCGGAGCGGGTGGTACTGGAGTTGCAGTTGGAATAAGCGGTACAGGAGTTGCGGTTGGAGGTTCCAGTGTCGCTGTTGGAGTAGCAGTGGGTTCCGTGATGTCACTTGAGGTTGCTGTAGGAGCCGATTCTTGTTGGCCGCACGCCAACAAACTGAGAGTCCCTATGATGATAACCAGGAGGCATACCCACGATCTAAGCATGCCGCAATTCTATTATTTGTTTAGCGATAAGTCGATAGTGCATATTCCATACAGGAAAATAGTGATTATGGAATACATAGCTATTTAAGTTAATTTCAAGCTGCCCTTGCATACTGCGATGCCCATACAGCACTTGAATCCAGTTCTTTTTCTGCATACAAGGGCCAGTATGGATTTCTTAGTAATTCCCTAGCAAGTAACACCGCGTCAGCTTTTCCTTCGATAAGTATTTGCTCAGCCTGTTTTGCGTCTGTTATTAAGCCTACTGCACCGGTTGGTATGTTTGCCTCAGTCCTAATCCTTTGGGCGAAAGGAACTTGGTAGCCAGGTGAAAGTTCAATTTGCTGCGCAGGCGAGTTTCCTCCTGAGGAACAATCTATGAGGTCAACTCCGTGTTCCTTTAGCTGTTTAGCGAAGGCAATTGAATCTTCGACATTCCATCCATCTTCTACGTATTCGGTGCTAGATATTCTTACAAATAAAGGCATTGATTCAGGGATTGCATCTCTTACAGCGTCTACTATCTCTAAGGGAAATCTAACCCTGTTTTCAAATGAACCCCCATACATATCTTTCCGTTGGTTTGAAAGTGGAGATAAAAATTCACATCCTAGGTAGCCGTGGGCAAAATGTAATTCGATAACTTTAATTCCTGATTCTATGGATCTTTCCGCGGCTACGCGAAACGATTTGACTAGATCCCTAATATCCTCTTCTGAGAGTTCAATCGGTGTTGGCTCATCTTTGTCATATGGCACTGCACTTGGACCTACTACCGGCCATCCGCCATTTTCCTCTGGCAAGAATTTGCCACCGTCCCAAGGCCTTGTGTGTGATGCCTTTCGACCTGCGTGAGCTAGCTGGATAGCCGGAACGGAACCTTGTGTCGAAATAAATTCTGCTATAGGTCTAAACGACTCTATATGTGAGTCAGACCATATTCCCAAGTCCCATGGCGATATTCTTCCTTCTGGAGTTACGGACGTTGCCTCAAACATTACCAGACCGGCACCTCCGACAGCTCTGCTCCCTAGATGAACCATGTGCCAGGCGTGGGGGTGTCCATCCCATTTGTCTGCTGAATATTGGCACATGGGTGATACAAACACTCTGTTTTTGATGGTCTCGCCTCTTAGCTTTATAGGGGTAAATAGTTTGCTCAATTTTCCTGCTTCCTTTCGTAAACCGGTATGTATTCTTGATGAATTATCTCAAGTTCCTAACATATGTACTTTAATACTATTTCGACAAAACAGAAACTCCAATAGAATAAAATCGGATAATGGGGTTTGCCATGGAGGTTAATCTAGACTTATTTATAATTAATGTCTGTGTTTGTGTTTTCCACACGTGTGTATTCAGAAGTTTGATCTGTCGATGTAGTTCAAAAGGAGTGTCTTGCAGTACTTATTGTTAGTAGGTGTGGGCGGTGCTTTAGGTGCTATGGCCCGATACTCAGTTGACCAGTTGGCCACCTCTTATACTGGGTCGACTCTTCTAGGGACGTTTTTAGCTAATATCAGTGGGTCATTGATCCTTGGATTATTAGTCGGGGTTCTTTCCAATCACGATATATGGCCGGCTGAAACTAGAATGTTCTTAGCTGTGGGCTTTCTTGGTTCTTACACTACGTTTTCAACACTTAGTTTGGCGACTGTTCAATTGTTGCAGAAAGGCGACTTGTCTACCGCCGCACTTAATCTTGGAGCTAGCATATTTCTTGGAATAGGTGCAGCCCTCATTGGTTTCGTGGTAGGGAAAGCCATATAGTATCTTCTACCAGCCGAGCATTACGGCATCCCTCCTGGGATCAGCACCGCCTGCGAAATTTTGGCCATTCGAGATAATTGGGGTGAAGCCATTTACAATGCCCCACGGGCCGATTATCTGTACATTGTGTTCTTTGGCGCTTAATTTACTTGCTACCTTCCCATTAATACGGTTTTCTAGGGCAAGGCGATTTGGGTCCCAGGAATGCGGCCAAGGGGACCTTGGGAAACTATATCCGCAAAACCTTGGTGCTGATACTGCCTCTTGGACATCTAGGCCAAAATCTAAGATGTTGTTCAGGACTTGTAAGTTGCTCTGAATTTGATTGTCTCCCCCAGGAGTCCCTAAAGTCATTACTGGGTGTCCATCTTTCAATACTATAAAAGCACAAGGCGTTGTGCGAGGCCTTTTCCTAGGATGTAATGAGTTAGCGTTGTCTGGGTCTAACCAGAAATACGATCCTCTACAATTAATAACTATTCCAGTATTCCCAAGAACCATGCCTTGTTCTAATCCTCCGAATGTGCTCGGGGTAGCGGACACCATGTTGCCCTCAGAATCGGCAGTTGATAGGTAAGTTGTGCCGTCTGATTCATGAAGTACATGATCGGATGGATTTGGATTTATATTATGACCCATTTTGCCAACCGCTGACATTTTGTGAGGGTTTCCAGGAGGGTAACTTGACTGAGCTTTTTCGGTGTCCAGTAAGTCACGTCTCAGAGTTGCATATTCCTTAGAAAGTAGACCTTTGAAAGGGACATCTACTAAGTTTGGATCGCCGGCATACTTTTCTCTGTCGGCGAATGCAAGTTTGAGTGCCTCAACTTGTAAATGTATTACCTCGGCGCTGTTATGTCCGAGTGAAGAAAGATCATAACCCTCCAATATATTCAGGGTTTGAAGTAACGAAATACCTTGAGTCCAAGTTTGGTTTGTATATACTTCGTAACCACGATAATTGACAGAAATTGGGACTTCGAGTGGCGAGGTATATTCGGAGAAATCTTCGTAAGTGTGAAGCCCACCTAACTTTTGAATGGCTTCCACCATTCGTTTCGATATGTCACCTTTATAGAATATATCTCTAGCCGCTTCGATTGCTTTTTCTCTATCATCCCCGTTGGTTTTCGCATTAAGTTCTGCTTGTTGCATTAACAGTAGGGTTTGTGCCAACTCTGGCTGCTTGAAAATATCTCCTACTTGAGGAGGCTTGCCTTCAGGCAAGAAAATCCTGGCAGAATCGCTGTTGGCTTTTAGATTAGCCCGTCTTTCGGGGGTTGCTACTGTTTTAGCGAATAGCTTGTATGCAGGAAAACCTTCACTGGCTAACTTAATGGCGCTTTCAGCAACTTCTCCGAATGTCATTGTACCGTGGCGAGATAGCATCGTAAGTACCGCAGAAACTACACCGGGAACTGTAGTACTCAATATTCCAGGAGGTATTTCACCCCATTTTTCTTTATATAGCTCAATCGTGGCTGATTTGGGTGCCCAACCCTGGCCTATTATGGACTCGACCTTTTTAGATTTTGCATCGTATAGCATTAACGCTATTTCGCCCCCGAGCGTGTAGTGCGCCGTGGGCTCTACTACCCCTCCTGCCAACGCTGCTGCTGCTGCTGCGTCAAATGCGTTGCCTCCTTTTTGGAGTATGCGCATTCCAGCCTGTGCCGTAAGTTGTGTGCCGGCACCAACCATCCCATTGGTTCCCCAAGTAATGGGTCGGTGTGAAAAGATCCCGTGGCTCCCTTCTGAATGGTTTCTTGAGTCTGTTGTCATGTTGGTTTCCAGTTGAAACGCTGTATTTTAGTATTTCGATGAGGCTAACATAGACGTATGAATTTATGCCACTGAACTTAGATTCTCTCATTTCCTAATTATTGAGGCGAGAAAACGGTATAATTTATATCTATTGTTAAGTTTAGGAGTGAATCAAACTTGGATGTCTTAGTAGCTGGAGCAACAGGATTTATAGGTAGAGCGCTGGTTGCGTTTCTTAAAGGTAAAGGTCATCGAATTAGAGCCTTAGTCAGAGACTCTGAGCTAGCTAGAAATTTATTAGGAGATGGCATTACGCTCTTAGACTGGGGATTGTCTGATCAACAGTTAATAGAAGAGATGGATTTGGCAGATGTTGTAATAAATCTTGCTGGTAGCCCTATAGATGGTCGTTGGAGCAATCGAAGGAAAAAGTCATTTAGGGCTAGTAGGGTCGGAGTGACTCAAAAACTTTCCGATGCAATAGGCTCCAGCAAATCCCCTCCTAGCGTGTTTATAAGCGCGAGCGCCGTTGGATACTATGGTGATACAGGATCAGAAGTTGTATCTGAAGCTAATCAATCCGGATCGGACTATTTGGCAACTTTGTGTATAGATTGGGAGAATGCTGCTACCTCAGCACATACTAGTGGAACTAGGATTTGTATTTTAAGACTGGGTATTGTCGTGGGGTTGGATGGGGGCATTTTGCAGAAGTTGGCATTGCCCTTGCAGATGAGAGTGTCTCCATACGTTGGAAGTGGTAACGAGATACTGCCATGGATTCATTTGATAGACGTATTGGGAATTATTGACTATTGCATCAGTAATCCGAATATTCAGGGAGCTGTTAATTGTACTTCTCCTTCGCCTGTGACTGGTAAGAAATTCGCTGAAGTCGTAGCTGAAATAAGTGGAGCAAAATTTAAGATGCCAATTCCTAAGATCGCTTTGTGGCTAAGGTTTGGGGAATCGGCTAGGCATTTGTGGGCAAGTCATAAGGTTATCCCTGAAAAGCTACAAAGGCTAGGATACAAGTTCCGATATGTTGATCCTGTTAAGGCAGTGAATGAGGAGCTGAGTAGTGAATTTGTGACAATCAACTCCTTCGATAATAGTGATATTCAAATGGCATGTTCGGATGAAGTAAGAAACAAGGGTAAATATGTGTTGGAGGCTGGAGTGAAATTAAACGGTGAGCCGGAAAAAGTATTCCCGTTTTTTTCCTCTCCGTCTAATCTTGGGTTGTTAACGCCGTCTTGGGTTAATTTTCAGATAGTGAACATGCCAGCGAAATTCGGCTTTGGTTCTTCGATTAAGTATAAAATTGGACTTTGGTTCATTAAATTCACGTGGGTATCCGAAATCGTGGTTTGGGAGCCGCCAAATTCGTTTGTAGACAACCAGGTTAAGGGTCCTTATTCGTTGTGGTGGCACGAACACAGAATTGTTAGCACAGGGTCGGGGCAGTCAAAGATGATTGACAGGGTTATCTATAAGGTTCCAGCTTGGAAACTTGGTGAACTTATACATAAACTAATGATCAAACGAACTTTAATAAATATTTTCAACTATCGTAGGCGTATGATTAAGCTTTTGTTTCAGTAAACCTATGCTTTCTAAGGACACCAAAAGAGTTTCAGTAACCTTTGATTGGGTCTAGGACGTTTATTAGCGGTTTGCCATTCAAATAACGTGTAAGATTTTCACAGAAAAGGTCAACAATCCGGTCATTTTCTTTATCGCTTGTGCTCGCTGAATGGGCATTAACTAATACGTTTGGAAAAGACCATAGGGGACTGTTTGTTGGAAGAGGTTCCTTTGAAAATACGTCCAGATAAGCTCCCCCTAGGTGCCCAGAACTCAGTGCTTCTATCATTGCAATTTCATCTATCAATGCGCCCCTTCCAACGTTTATTATTACAGCACCCTTCTTAAGCAATAAGATTTGTTCGCGGCCTATAATTCCTTCTGTTTCAGCGGTTTCTGGTGCAGATAGCACCAAGTATTCTGCTTTTGGCAAAAGGTCGTGCAGATGGTCTAGGCTGTGAATACTATCAACCGATGTGTTGCCCGCAGATAATTCCGGGCTACGTCTAATTCCTAGTACGTTCATACCAAGTGATTTTGATACTCTGGCAATCTCTGAGCCTACTGAACCAAGGCCAATTATTAGAACTGTGCGATTTTGCAGATCGGTTCCGTTGAATCGTTCCCATCGCTTTTCACTTTGTTCTTGGATCATGTGAAGTGCTCGCCTAGAATGCATTAACATTGCCATCGCAGCAAATTCAGCAAGCGGTATAGCATGAACTCCAGATGCGGTAGTAATTGTCGTTTCAGGCATCCTTTCAGGATAGCCACGATTATTTACTGATTTGCCAATACCTGAACTGGTAGACTGAATCCAACGAACGTTTGGTGCCAAATCAGGAATTCGGTCTGCATATCTACGATCTATATCAAATAGGATAGTTGCTTCTTTAAGTAAGTTTAACCATTTGGTTTCGGATTCCATCGATAGAGGGATATCTTGCATTTCTGCACCATGGTCACCTGGGAAGCGAGGTTGTGGGAGTAATTCAGGACAGTATATTACTTCCACCTCGTTAGTGATTGATCGAATCCGTTCGACATTTTCTTTGTCGAGCCAACTGCTAATCAATATTTTCTCCGTCATTATCGGTAGCTCCTAGCCTTATTATTTCCGCTCAAACAAGATCTGATGGTTGAGTAAATACTATCTAAAATAACTACGGAAGTATAACCAAATCTGAAATATATCACCCAGAAGTTTTAGATGTGATCCACGAATTCGAAATTGAAGCTTGATGGCCAGCAGTTTTTCTCGGTAAACTGGGGTTGTTCTGAAATAATTAATCCAAATGCAGTAAATGGGCTCACTTAATGGCTAATTTGAAATATTTGGTTAGTGGCAGCTGGCGATTACTAGGGCAGATGAACTATCTTGAAGCCTGGGATTTGCAGACAAATATGCTCAAAGCCAGAATTAATGATGAGATTTCCGATACCGTCCTGTTTGTGGAGCATCACCCCACATATACGCTGGGTAGGAGAGGAACTGACGTCGACTTATTGTCCTCCAAGGAAAAACTGGAAGATTTAGGGGCTACTGTGGTGGCAGTTGATCGTGGAGGACAGGCTACGTTCCACGGACCCGGTCAATTGGTAGTCTATCCAATAATTGATTTGAGACGGTGGGGCAATGGTCCAGTAAAGTATGTGAGGACGCTAGAATCAATTTTGATGTCGGTATTAGATAGCTACGGAATTAAGAGTTGCCTAATAGAGGGTTTAACGGGAGTTTGGGTAAATGATAAAAAGATTGCTGCAATTGGAGTAAAGATAAGCAGGGGTGTGACTATGCATGGATTTGCTTTGAATATCTCTACAGACTTGTCTTGGTTTGATCATATAGTTCCTTGTGGGGTTCGTGATAGAGGGGTCACTTCTATGGAAGAACTACTTGGTAGAAAGGTCAATGTTGATGGTGTGATTTCTTCAATGGTTAAGCAATTTGAATATAACCTTGGATTAAGAATGGATTTGGACAGTCCGTGATACAAATTGGTTTAACCACTTGATTAATTCGAATGGTATGTACCTTAAACCCATAATTTTGATGGTAAACCCAGCATAATTAAGTGATATAATTCTGAAGCAGGCATACCTATTTTGGGGTTTTGCTTTTTGTCAGTACCGAATTGCCTTATTCATGTGCTGTACTCTGGGGGTGTAGTGATCAACTTAAGGTCTCTTTATCAACTTCAGAAACTAGACTTGGAAATAGATGGTCAAAAAGCTTCCTTGGTTGCTATTCAAGAAACCATTAATGATAAGAGCAAACTTAATCAACTTCGGGATAGACTTGTAATAAATCTGGAGAAACAAAAAGAGTTCAAGCTTAAACAATATGATGTTGATGAATTAGTACGCGAACTTCAGGGTAAAACGTCTGATTTGGATAGGCGTCTTTACGATGGTTCTATTACAAATGTAAAGGAAATGGAAAGTTTAACAGCTGAATTGGAGCATGCGAGAAAGGAGTTAAATTTCGCAGAAGAAGAACTGTTGTATTTGATGGAGCACCTTGAAAATAGTGATAAGGATGAGAAACAGATTCAGGATGCGTTAACTAACTACGAACTCGAAAAAAGTGAGTCTGATTTTTCATTAACAAAGGAATTGGACTCTATTAAAGGTATATTAGGTACAAACATAAAAGGACGAGATGACCTTGCAAAATCAATAGCTGCACCTCTACTCGCTCAGTATGAGAGAATACGTAAAGTAAAGCAGGGCCAAGGGATTGCTGAAGTTAAAGGAGGTCGGTGTATGGCTTGTTTGTTGACTCTCCCGACTAAGCAGATGCAGCATCTTAGAAGTACTGACGAAATTATTACATGTAGCAGTTGTGGGCGAATTCTTTTTGTTAACTGAAGGATGAGGGCACTAGGATACATACGTTATGACACCGAAGTTGTGGAAGGTGAATATGAGTCTATCCAACTGCAAGAGAAAACTATCAACGAATTTGCTGATCTTAATGGTCATACTATATGGCAAATCTTTACGGATAATAAATCCTCGAAAGATCTATTAGGTTTAAATAGTCTTTTCTCATATATAACTCTTCAATCGGAACAGTTTTTGGTAATTGTTAATGACCCTTCGCAATTTTCAGAGACACTGGAAGGTTCAGTGGATGCAGTTGTGAAATTAAATGGTATGGGTTCAAGCGTGACCACTACTATTGATGGTTTGCCTGATCCTTTAAAGGTTTTGTTAAGGGCTATGTCTGAAACTGCGGACAGCTCAGGTCGAAGGCAAAGTATAAGACGAGCCATGGAAAGAAAGGCCTTGCGAGGGGAGGGATTGGGGAGATCTCCTTATGGTTATGAATTTGATGAAACTGGGAAGTTTGTCATACTTCATCAAGAAGCTGAGATAGTTAGATTAGTATTCCGTTTGTATCTCGAGCGTCAGGGTCTGAGAACTATTGCAAGATATTTGAACGATTTGGGACATAGAACCAGGAAAGATGGTTACTGGAGCATTGTGACTATTAGGGACATGCTTCGTAACCGAGTGTACATTGGTACATATCAGAGATTTGGAATGCGGCTACCCGCAAATCACACACCGATTATATCTGCTGAAAATTACAGATCAGTACAAGATGTCATGTCTTCTAGAACCCCAAGAAGGAGAAAAGGAATCGTAGAGAGGTTCATTCTTTCTGGTTTAGTACATTGCAAACTTTGTGGCAATAAAATGATAGGCGCTACTAGGAGACAGACATGGAAAACGAAAGATGGAGAGAGGAAGAATGGAAAATATAGGTACTATCACTGCCAGACCCGTGCTAATCAAAGCCAGTGTCAGTACAACACTAGGAGAGCTGATAGTTTGGAAGCAGAGGTAAAGCAGTTTATTTATGAATTTAAAGGACAAACATATGTGGACTCAGGTATAACTGCCCTTGAGGAAAAGGTTGTTGATCGTTCCATAAACAAACGACTTTATTTGAAATATTTGCAGCAGGCAGCTGATGGGTGGATTACCATTGCAAGGCTACAGGAGTTGCTTAACGCAAAAGAGGAAAATGTTTCACCCTGGGAACCGTTTATTAAGACACTTATCACTTCGATAGAAGTAGACCCATCAGAGATCCTTGTAAACTTCAGAGCAGATCCTTAGAAGCTGTGTAGGCAAATTGTCTTGGGTTGTATGCTAAACTGGATTTGACTGGGTAGATTGGGCGACCGCTGATCTGAGCTTGCTTGGGTTAGAGGAAAGTCCGAGCTCCACTGGGCAAGATGCTGGGTAACACCCAGGCGGGGTAACTCGATAGAAAGTGCCACAGAAACACACCGCCTGTCACACATTTTGTGTTATAGGTAAGGTTGAAATCGTGAGGTAAGAGCTCACGGCTCCGGCGGTGACGCTAGGAGTGGGTAAACCTCATCGGGAGCAAGGCCTAATAGAGGGACTTAAGTGCCCAGATAGTCCCTGGGTTGGCCGCTTGAGTTTGTAGGTAACTGCAGACCTAGATAGATGGTCGCCGTTCACTAAGCATGGAGGTTTTTACATCCTTAGCTAGTGAATACAGAACTCGGCTTACAAATCTACCCAGTCTTCTCATTTCCCCGCTTAAACCGTTGATTGATGTTTTGATGCGATTGGCTTTAACATAGCGTAGATGCCTTCATTGGCTGGGACTGGAATCGCCCACTTTTTTGCTATACGTATCACGGCTCCTGTAAGTGCTTCAAGTTCCATTGGTTTGCATTCCTCCAAATCGCTGTACATAGAAGCTTTCAGTGAAGGTGCCTCGTTTTCCATGTATTGCATAGTGGACTCAACTATATTTGCAGAAAGATGTACCCCCTCATACTTTGCAAGATTTGCAATCTCAGACATCACATTTCTTAGAAATGTTCTGGATTCGGGGCACTTCATTATGTTTGGCAAATCGGTTCTTGCTGCACAAGTAACACCGGCTAAAGTTGAAATGAAAAGCCATTTATTCCACAAGACCTCAGATATATTTGAAGAAATAACGCATTCAATCCCAGATTTATTTAAGTTTTGAGACAATCCTTTAATTTGGTTTGGGATTGAGCCTTTGGAGGCACCAAGGATAAGACGAAGCACATTGCCTTCCTGTTTAATAGTTCCTGGCGCAGTTACATTCGCTTCTATATAAACCGCTGCTGGGATTACTGTTACGGAAGGTACACATTCTTGCAATGTCTCCCACGTATCTACTCCATTTTGCATGCAAACTAGGACTGTATTAGCTTTAATGAGAGGACGTATTTCTTGGATTGCTATTTGGTTGTGATATGTTTTGACAGAATGAATTATTAAATCAACCGGACCGATATCCGCCGGGTTTTCCGTAGAGGGGATTTGGATGGTAAAGTTCTCTTTCTCACCAATGATTTGCACTCCTCCATTTTGGATTGCTGTGAGATGATCCCCCCTGGCAATTAGGCTTACATCCTCACCGGATTTCGCAAGAGTGGCTCCAAAAAAGCCTCCGACAGCACCTGCTCCCATGACAGCAATTCTCATAATTTATCCTTCTTCCCGGAGTTGCATTAACTAACTCGCACATGATGAGCGCAGATTTATTACTAGCTTATGGGTCGTAAAAAATCGCCACTTATCTTACTATTGTAGATAATCTACACTAATTATATAAGAGATTTTTTATAGAATTGAAGTATGCTTAATCTAGTGATTATGTCCACTCGCAATTCTCGACCCTTTTAAGAATGTTATGGTACTTAACATAAATAAAATAGAGGAAAACCTTAAGGCAGCTGCAATCGGTCGACAGATTCACTATTACGACCAAGTTACCTCTACTATGGATGTTGCTCGGGAAAAGGCGGAGGATGGTGTTATGGAAGGTACTGTCGTGGTTGCCGAGGAGCAAAGTAGCGGTAGAGGTAGATTTGGTAGGAAGTGGATATCTGCCAAGGGAGAGGGTTTGACATTCTCGGTAGTGCTTTATCCTGGTACATGGGCGGTTTCACGTTTAACTATTGCTACTGCAGTAGTTGTAGCTAGAATTTTAAACCGTGGTTACGGTTTAATGCCAGGTATTAAGTGGCCAAATGATGTTCGTGTGAATGGAAAAAAAATCTGCGGCATTTTGGTTGAGACAGCTTTTGAAAATGGCCAGGTGAGATACGCTCTAATAGGAATTGGCATTAATATAAACCAGTCTCCAGATCTTTTAGAGGGGGAGATGGTTCCTCAAACCACATCCATATCCCAAGAGGTTGGTCACAAGCTCGAACGGGAGGAGGTTCTCCAAGCTATTTTGTTGGAGTTAAGCTATGTGTACAGCAGTTTGGAGGAATGGAGTACGGTTTGGGGTGACTGGTTAAAAGCAATGGAACATTTGGGTGAAAACATAAAGGTGCTTTGGGGAGATAGAGTTGAAGAAGGGATAGCTGAAGGCGTAGACAATGACGGCAACTTGCTTATGAGGCGTAAGGATGGGACCGTCGTATCACTGGCGGCTGGGGAAGTAACTTTCCAGGTTTAGGGCACTACAAATATTAACGCTACGAGGGTAGCAAATATTCCTGCGCTGATTATTCCAATTCTACGTATCTCCTGAACGAAGTATGTTTCAATTGGGTTGACTTGGATTCCCCTGACTCTGGACCTGCGTTTTATAGGTTCTACTACAGCAGTGGAAGCCTGGGGTGTTATTTGCTCGATAGGTTCTTGGCCTGCAGCATTAATATCGACAGGCTTAGATGAGTTTTCCTTGGGTTTTTGTGTTGTAGCAATCGGTATCCCAGATGGCCCATGAGATCTACCCTTTTTTGACCTCGCTCTTAACTGTGCTTGGCGAGCTGCAATTTTTTTGGATTTATTTGCCATTACAACTTCTCCAAAATTTGAATAGTGCCTACCCTTTCTGAAGGTGGATTGCTTAACAGCATGGTTATTCTACCACTTAAACATACAATGGCATAATTTCAATGATTGGTTCGGCGGTATGAAGTTGACTAATTATGCCCTCGGATGGGCGCGTTCGTATTCTTGCTTGATATTTTCGTTAGTTAGATGGGTGTATATTTGTGTGGTGGATATGCTTGCATGACCGAGTAGGTCCTGTACATTTCGGAGTGATGCGCCCCCATTAAGAAGATGCGTAGCAAAGCTGTGTCTTAGCATATGTGGACTGATATCAATGGTAATTCCAGCACTGGTTGCATGATTTTTCAGTAATAGCCAAAACCCTTGTCTCGTAATACGTGAACCTCTTTTGTTAAGAAAAAGTGCTTGCTCACCTAAGTGGCCGCGTTTTAATAATTTTGGACGGTTGTATTTTATATATTTGGCTACGATGTCAGCTGCATTTACGTATAGTGGAACTATACGTTCGCGATTTCCTTTACCTAAACAACGAACGTGTCTTTCCAGTAGGTTGATATCTCTCAAGTTCAGGTTAACCATTTCGCTAACCCTTAGACCGCTTGCATACAGAAGCTCTATCATAGCGACATCTCTTAACACTTCATTTGAATTAGATTTTAATGGCGACTGTAAAAGTTTTGATACTTCCTGCTCACTAAGAAGCTTAGGCAGTGATCGTCCTCTTCTAGGGGTTAAGAGGTTTTCTGTTGGATCTCTTTGAATCTCCCCTTCCTCCATTAGAAAGGCGAAAAATGATTTAATAGAGGCTATTTTACGGGCTAAGGTACTTGGTGCGTAGTCGAGGTTGCGAAGCGCAACCATATAATCACTTAGAGTTTCGGATGTAACGGAAGCCCAGCCTCCCATCCGTTCTTTTCCAGATTCTCTGTTTCCCAGATGTTTAAACAGTTGGTCTAAGTCATTCCGATAGGCTTCTACGGTATGAGCAGACGACCCTTTCTGGACTGTTAGATAATCCAAGAATGATTTGAGGGTTTCGGTCATGATTATAGGCCTCATACTAGCCCAATAAATTCTAGCATAGAAGCGGTAAATAGGAAAAATGATTTCAACCTATGCCTTGACACTGGGCATCCCCATACTACAATTAGATGTTCAAGGAGATTTATATGATTCAACCACTCGCTATACGGATTGGAGCTAACCCTTACATTATTGATACTGGAAATCTTATTTTGACTTGGCATGGTTTATTTACTTTTATAGCTGTTGCTGTTGCGGTTGTGCTGATTGCTCGTTGGGGAAAGAAGGCAGGAATAGATCCAGATGCTATATATGCGACGGCGGTTTGGGTGGTTGTCGCAGGAATAATTGGGGCGAGGCTTTTTCATGTTATAGACCGATGGGATTTCTACGGCCAGAACCCAGGGCAAATACTAGCTGTGTGGCGAGGCGGCATTGCTTTGTATGGGGCTATCATAACTGGGTTTGCTGGCGCTTATGTTTATGTATGGGGTAGAGGTTATCTTGCGCGTATTTATGCTGGTGAGACTATGGGGTGGTTTAAGCGGTTGGTTGGAGAAAAGATAGCAAAAGGCTATCTAGCAGGAGAGATGCAGGCGAAGTTTAAGACATTCTCTTTTGGTGTCGCGGCAGATTTGACAGTTCCCGCTTTACTAATGGCTCAAACGATAGGGCGTATAGGTGACATAATAAATGGTGAACATGTCGCGGCTAGGTCGGATGCGCCGTGGGCTTTTCTGTATAGTCATCCTTTGAGCGCATCATTTGAAAAGTGGGGTTTGAATGGTACTCATCCCGTTATTGCCTACGAAATGATTTTAAACATGATAATTTTGGCTGTAATTTGGAATCTTAGAGGTAGGTTGGCTCCCCCGGGAATGTTGTTTGCTCTGTATCTAATGCTGTATTCAATCGGGAGATTCTTTATACAGTTCCTTAGGCTAGACAAAGTTTGGTTTGGTGGGCTTCAAGAAGCCCATATAATAGCGCTGATTGTTTTGCTTGTAACGGTTCCGTTAATAGCGTCTAAGGCGCGTTGGGTGAAGAAATCGTCGCGTTAATATTTGGATCCTAGGATCGCTGAGTTAATTTAGTCACGAAATATCGGTAGTTAAAGTTCCAGGAAGTACCTTAGCCCAATTTTGTTATAGGCTCAGATCTGAATTTTGTCATTCGAGCGAAGAATTAAAGAAGAATTATGACCGCCAAATCCCAAGGCATTTGACATTGCTACTTCGACTCTTAATCTCTTAGCCGTTGTCGGAGTGTAATCCAAGTCGCATTTCGGATCTTTCGTATTTAAGTTGATTGTAGGTGGAATTATACCCTTTTCAAGGATCACAACGCTTATGGCTGCCTCCAATGCGGCACCAGCACCCAGTAAATGACCAGTCATGGACTTAGTAGAGCTTATTGCCAATGAATTAGCATGGTTATTGAAGACAGATTTGA
Organism: uncultured Dehalococcoidia bacterium; assembly: GCA_964493125.1. GTDB lineage: Bacteria > Chloroflexota > Dehalococcoidia > Lucifugimonadales > QGNO01 > QGNO01. The sequence continues at coordinate 15,539 of CAZBMS010000034.1, forward strand.
TAGCTTTTGTTTCTACCTCGTCGTTTAATTTTGTTGAAGTACCATGAGCATTTATGTAATCGATATCTTTGGGTTCTAAACCCGAAGATGCCAATGCGAGATTTAATGCTCTAGTTGCCCCATGACCATCCGGGTCAGGTTGAGTGACGTGGAAAGCGTCAGAACTGGCTCCATATCCGATAAGCTCAGCAAGTACTTCGGAGTTTCTACGAATCACGCTAGATTCACTTTCTAGGAATAGAATCCCAGATCCTTCACCCATAACGAAGCCATCCCTATTTAAATCGAATGGCCGGCTTGCAGACTGAGGGTCCTCGTTCCTTTTCGATAGAGCCTGGCATGCGTTGAACCCCGCAATGCCGATAGGGGATATAGGTGCTTCTGCACCTCCGGCTATAGCCATATTTGCTTCACCTCGCTTTATCATGCTCCAGGCTTGACCTATAGCCTCTGCCCCGCTAGAACATGACGAAACTGGTGAATAGTTGACTCCTTTAGTTCCTAAGGCCATAGAGACTTGGCTCGCGGCCATATCTGACAGCATTTTGGGTACTAGAAAAGGACTTACCCGATTCGCTCCACGCTCTGCCAAAGTCTTGAACTGTTCGGAGAGTGTAAGTAAGCCCCCTACTGCGCTGCCGATAATAGTTGTGACCTTGGTTAGATCCTCATTCTCCGGACGAAAGTTGGCCTGCCAGGCTGCTTCTTGAGCTGCGACAAGTGCGAATTGGGCAAATCTGTCCATATGCCTAGCCGATTTTTTTGAGATAAAGTCGGTGGGTTCGAAATCATTAACTTCGGCAGCAAATCTCGTTTCGAGATTTTCTGCGTCGAACGATTTGATATAGTCCGCGCCGGATATGCCATTTATAAGATTGTTCCAAGTTCTGGCGGTATCGAGGCCAAGCGGTGTAATCATGCCTATGCCAGTCACGAAAACGCGATTTGTCACGGGATCTCCTTGAAATATAGAAAAGGTTTGCGCATTAGTGAAACAACTCGTCGAAATTGACGTCCCTTTAATTTATGAGAAAGCACTACGAATTGCCGAAGTAGTGAAAGCCGTCATCTCTTAATTATACATTAGGTGGACTTATATTGGGCAAGTGCTTGTGGTCGTTGACCTGTGTGAATGGGGGATGCTACTATCCTTCGGTGTGAAAGGTACCTGCTGATAGGAAATGGAGGCAGGTAATAATCCGAGGT
>CAZBMS010000035.1:0-16534 GCA_964493125.1 uncultured Dehalococcoidia bacterium
TAGATACCGGTTCAGTTCTCAATTGAAATACGTAATGGTAAACATTGCTGTTGGCATTAGTGTGCTGTAACTAGTAAAGATACATGTGCCTATAGATGGTTGACTAAAGCCTGAATAACCTTGTTTTGTTCACTTTCTGTAAGATCCGGATAGATAGGTAAAGATATTTCTCTATGGTAAAACTCGACTGCGTTGGGGAATTGGTGTCGGTCAAAGCCATAATGGCTTTGATAGTAACTTTGCCAATGGATTGGGATGTAATGGACTTGTAGACGAATACCTTCGCTTTCCATCGCTTTAAATAATTCTGATTTACTGAGTTTAGTCGTCTCGAAGTTGATTTGTAATGGATATAGATGATATGAGTGAATTATATCGTTAGCTGCCAACGGGGAATTTGCTACCTCGCTACTCTTAAAAATGTTGTCGTATCTTGCTGCGATATTACGCCGTTTTCCAATGAAATCATTCAGTCGCTGCAACTGGCTTCGCCCTAGGGCACATTGAATGTCAGTGATTCTGTAGTTGAAACCGATCTCGTACATCTGATAATACCATGGTCCTTCATAATTCTTTATTTTTTCTGGGTCTTTTTCGATACCGTGTGTTCTCAAGAGCATGACTTTTTCGTAAACGTCACGATGGTTGGTAAGTACGGCCCCTCCTTCACCCGTGGTGATATGCTTAACTGGATGGTAACTTTGCACGACGACGTCTGCATAAGAAACGGCGTATCCTTTTTGGTCTTTGTAAGATGCGCCTAGTGCATGACAATTGTCGTTGACTAATTGAAAGTCGTATTTGTCTGCAAGGACTCGAAGTCCATTCCAATCACAAGGGTGGCCGGCATAGTCAATCCCTATGACAGCTTTTACGTTATTGCCCTTAGCATGATTGCGTTTTATGGCGTCCTCGACGCTATTAACGTCTATCGTGTAGGTGGTAGGATCAATGTCTGCGAAGTCCGGAGTGGCACCCGCATAGACAATGCAGTTAGCTGTGGCTAGGAATGTGATTGGTGATGTGATAACGACATCTTTAGGCTGCCAACCGAGAGCCAAACCCGCCAAGTGTAAAGCAGCAGTGCCATTTGTAACTGCACAGGCGTAGTTACTACCGAAGTAGGAGTTTAGGGAGTCTTCAAACTGTTCTACCGCTGGACCTCCAGTGAGATAATCGGATTGGAGGATCTCGACCACCGCGTCAATATCAGCTCTAGAAATTGATTGGCGTCCGTAACTTATCATTTGGTGGCAGATGCCTAGACAGGTTGGAAGTCAGGGTCAACATGTTTTCGAATTAGAGCTTGAATGTCCTCGATTGTAAGAAATTCTGGATTGTCTCGGGAGTTATAGGAAAATCCAGGATCAACTTTCTTGCTTACTGAGTCCAAGTTATATTCTTGGAGATTGTTCTCATCACAGACCGGTAGGATGGCGTAGTATTCTCCGACATCGACAGTTGAGTGACTGTCGCTGGTCGTAATCATTTCTTCGTGGATTTTTTCGCCAGGCCGTATCCCGATGATATCATGACGGCAATTGGGACCGATCGCCTCTGCGACATCCATTAGTCGGTAAGATGATATTTTTGGAACGAAGATCTCCCCACCCATCGCGTCTTTTACGGCAGTGAGTACAAGCTCGACACCCTGATCGAGAGAAATATTGAACCGGGTCATATCAGGATCTGTGATCGGCAAGCTTCCCGTGGGCGCTTTGTTTAAAAAATACGGGATCACAGAACCACGGGAAGCCATGACATTGCCATAACGAACTACAGCGCTCCGCAGGTGTGGGGCACCATACGCATTGGCGGCAATAAATAATTTGTCGCTACAGAGTTTTGTTGCGCCGTATAAGTTGATGGGCGCTGCGGCCTTATCAGTTGATAGCGCAACAATCGTTTTTACACCAGTATCAATGGCTGCTTCTATCACATTCTCAGCGCCTATGACGTTGGTATGGATGAATTCCATGGGGTTATATTCTGCGGCCGGAACGTGTTTGAGAGCAGCAGCGTGAATGACTACATCAACTCGATTGAATGCTCTGCGCAGGCGCTTTAGGTCACGAACATCTCCGAGGAAAAATCGTAATGCTGGGTAGTCTTCTGGGGGGAAATCTTGAGCCATCTGATATTGTTTGAGTTCGTCTCGGCTTAAGACGACTAAACGCCCAATATCTGGCCATCGCTTAAGAATTTCTGCCACCAAAGCTTGACCCAGACTACCTGTTCCACCTGTGATCAGTACTGATTGGTTATTTAACATGTCGAGCCTCAGACTTCAGAAATTGCGTTGACGAATTACTTGTTGTAGAGAGTTCGTTATTTTCTGTAGATTTACCAATATAATATTCTAACGTGACTTAAACCTGCCAATAGCAAAATGCGACCTGATAGAGTTGTGTTTAATTAATTTCAACCCTGTCCGAAACTAAAGGGGTCTGAATATACTAAATCTTGCATACAATTCTCGATACAAATCAAAACCTGTCACGCTAGTTACAACATTTATCAGAGACAACATAGAATGAAAGTGGCCTTGATTACTGGAATTACCGGACAAGATGGATCATACCTAACAGAGTTACTTCTGTCGAAGGGGTATCAGGTACACGGTATAGTGAGAAGAAGCAGTTCGTTTAATCGCGGACGGATTGATCCAATCTATCTAAGTGAACTTACAAAGAAAAATGGATCATTGTTCCTGCATTATGGAGATTTAGCAGATTCCAGTAATCTTAATCGGTTATTAAGACAAATTAGACCTGATGAAATTTATAATCTCGCAGCGCAAAGCCATGTTGGTGTGTCATTTGAGGTTCCGGAGTATACCGCGGACGTGGGGGCAATAGGAGTGCTGCGTCTTCTTGATGCCGTACGGGATACTAATTTGCAGACAAGGCTATACCAAGCGTCAACGAGTGAACTTTATGGCAATTGTGGGGAGGTGCCTCAGAATGAAGAAACTCGTTTCGAACCTAGTTCACCTTACGCGACGGCTAAACTATATGCCTACTGGTCGGTCAGAAATTACAGAGACGCATATGGGCTTTATGCCTGTAATGGTATTTTATTTAATCATGAATCACCTCGTCGAGGTGAGTCATTTGTAACTAGAAAAATTAGCATGGGTGCAGCAAGTATAGAGCTGGGCCGACGGCAAAGTTTTAAATTGGGTAACCTGAACGCCGAACGTGATTGGGGATACGCTCCTGAATATGTGGAAGGTATGTGGCGGATGTTGCAGCAAGAGAGACCGTCAGATTACGTTTTAGCAACCGGAGAAAGTAGGTCGGTCAAGGATTTTGTTCAACAGGCGTTCAAGGTATTAAATATAGAAATAGAATGGGTAGGGTCTGGAATCGCTGAAAAGGGCATTGATAGTCGTACTGGAGTTGTTCGGGTTGAAGTAGACGCCAATTTTTATCGACCTTTAGACGTGGAGCTGTTAACAGGCGATTCGTCTAAAGCCAAAAGAGTATTGGGGTGGGAAGCACAGACAACGTTTGAAGAGTTGGTCCAAATTATGGTCGAGGAAGACTTCTCATTAATGTCTCAACAGCCAAACAATCTGCACTGGTAATTGGAGCTTCTGAGCAATACAGAGCGTACCTTTCCAGATAGTTGCTGGACCTCGGTTATTTTGTCCATTGAAGCATAGGGGTGACGCACGTGGATGAAAGTCGCTACACGTTAGGAACCTTCTCCGAAGGAACATTTCTCGCAAAGTATTGTCCTTACCTAGGGTTTATCTATATTTCTCTTATTCCCTTTAACGTCAATATATCGGGTCAATTATTTGTTCACGATCTGCTTGCGCCATTGATCGTGTTATGCATTGTACCGGCTTTCTTTCAACACCAAACCATTTTCCTCCGACCACCATTTATCTTTTTTTTAGGGTTTCTCTTGGTGGCAGCATTATTGTCTTTTTTACATTATCAAACATATTTGGATATCTATGAGTACTCTATCTACGCATATATGATTATTCTCTTTTTGTTTTTCTTCATTTATCCCCCAACAAACAATCAACTACGCGTTTATGGGATAGTAGTAATTTTGTCTTTGTTAGTAAATTTTTTCTCTGTTTTTATTCCAAACCCGCCCATACAAAGTTCACACACTCCTTTTGAAAATAGTACGCTTAGTTTTGTAACAAAACGGTTCTTTTTCCCTCTTGGCCAGCCTAATATGGTCGGTTCTTTTTTCGTCCTGCCTATTACATGTTTTTTGCTTGGGTTTAACGAAAGTTTGAGAAAGCTATCTAGTGGCCGACTATTGTTTTTTGTTGTGGTGCTCTCTTTTTGCTGCTTACCCCTGTTGTTTACCGTTAGTAAGGATATGTTGCTTTCAATGGCCGTTATCGGTGGATGGTTGTTTGCGCACCCCAAGCTGCCCCGCCGTTCGGTATCCAGACCATTGCTGGTTGTGGGGCTGGTGTCCATATCCTTCGTATTTTACCTTACCGTGATCTTCCCCTTCTTTCCAATGCAGCGAACTTTCCCTTATATCAATACAAATACGTTTGGAATGTACATGATAGATCAGGGCATTTACCTGAATATAGTTCTTAGCGATACAGTGACGTTTCTTATCGGTGCCGGGAAGAGTACGGCAAAAGAAATGTTTCCTCTATTCGTGGATGTAGGGAAAATCTCCGACATCCTACTACAGTACAACATGTTGTGGTCACTGGATGGTAGATTACACTATCGTGATTCGCATAATGAATATCTCAACCTAACCGCAAACTTCGGTATTATCACAGCCTTGTTACTTTATCTGGGAATCATGACAACGCCCAGTTTGATCAAGGCTGGTTCTTACAAAAAAACGATACTAATCATGGTTGTTTTCTTTTTGCTTGCCTTGCTGCTGGTGTCCTTGTGGCGAGATATACTCAGTAAGCGATGGGTTTGGATAACACTCGGGATAATGATTGGTTTTGTCCGTGGAAGCGGTAAACAAGTAAGGGGAAAGGATGGAGCGTGCAAAGAGAGACTACCGACTTGACCATGGCAATAGAAAACGGTGTAAAGAAGTGGTCGCGACTGTCTAATCAACTCGGTGATACTGTCCTCTCCGTGCAGGCTTTCCAATACAGCCCCGTTTATCTCCACATTGGATACCATAAAACAGGATCAACATTTTTGCAAAAGCGTGTATTTCCTTTTCTGGATGCAAACTATTTCAAGTCACTAGATGCAACCTATTTGGCAACGAGTCAGTCATACGATCCTCACCAGTTTATTGAATTGTTAGGTCAAGCATGCACTATTGAAGAAGAAAAGCCAACGATCATAAGCCAGGAAACCCTCAGTGGGCGAGGTGATGGCGACCCAATATGGAATCAATTTACGATTGCCGAGCGGCTTTACCAGACGTTTCCTCATGCAAAAATTCTTATCGTTGTCAGAAACCAATTGGAGTATATTCTGTCGCTCTATACCATGCGCGTTGTAAATAGGGGTCTAGAAAGACTGTGTTTATCAGATTATTTGACGCAGAAGTTTGAGGCACGGTTGCGAGGTAAGCTCCAATACGATGCATTAGTGAATCGTTATACAAGCCTCTTTGGCTTTACAAATGTATTAGTGTTGCCCTACGAACAGCTTGCTGTCGATTCAGCTGATTTTGTGTCCCAGGTATTAGGGTTTTTTGACGTTACTCAATCACATAAATTTGAACATGCAAAAGAGAATGTCGGTATTCGCAATGAACGTATCGTGCAGATTAATCGGTATATTAACTATCCAATTTCAGTAATAATAGATTTTCTTCGCAAATACAAAATAATGTCGCCTCGTTATTACTCACAGTTTGCAAACGGATATTTCTTGCTAAAGAGACTGACTTTGAATGCTTTTTTGGGAAAATTTATGGATCCGAATGATAATGTAGTTGACTTTTCGCCTGAGTGGAAAAAAGAAATTATCGATGCATTTAAGGAAGGTAATCATCGTCTCGCTGATGTGATGGATCAGGATATTGCCCAGTATGGATATCCTTGGTAGCTGATGAGTGCACGCTCTATTTCAAATGATCAGCCTATTTAGTTAAACTGGGGCCTGTCGGGGTACAGTTAGGTATTATCTTTGTGCTTGACATTTGCAATCATGAAATAGCTTTATGTTCTTAACACCTCGTGCATCATCACGCAAACGGTGTCAATCTGGGAGTCGGTTAAAGCTTGGCCGCTTGGGAGATAAAATCCTCGTCGAAATATTTTTTCGGTAATTGGGTAACGTTCGTCGACAAATAAGCCTAATTCTCGCAGTACTGGTTGTTCGTGCATACCTCGGAAAAACGATCGAGTTTCAACGCCTCTAGCTAGTAAATCCTCAGTAATCTGTTGCTTACTTTGATTGACGGTATCCTCAAGGACCACCCCAAACATCCAATAGATATTTGTTGCCCACGGCTTTTCTATGGGCAAGGTCACTGGGAGATCGTTTAGTTTTTCGATATATCTGCGGGCCATCTCTCTTTTCCTTAAAACGAATTTATCGAGTCGGTCTATTTGAGCTACTCCAACTGCGGCTTGTAAGTTACTCATTCGATAATTGTGACCGATCTTTTTGTGTAGGAAACGCTCTTCTGGCAGGAAACACATATTTCGAGATGATCGTGCCCGGGAGGCATATTCTTGGCAATTTGTTAGCAACATCCCCCCCTCCCCGGTTGTAACTAACTTATTAGCATAGAAGCTTAGAATGCTAATATCTCCCAGTCCGCCACAATTTTTGTTCTTATATTTTCCGCCGTGGGCTTCCGCCGCATCTTCTATTATTGTTAGAGAATATTTCTCCGCTAACTCGAAGAGAGTGTCCATGTCTACCGGATGGCCGTAAATATGCACAGCCATTATCGCCTTTGTTTTTGTAGTGATCTTACTTTCAATTTGATCGACCTGCATAGTCCACGTATCAGGTGTGCAATCTACTAAGACTGGTTTGCCTTTAGCTTCTAGCACCGCAATGACACAGGAAATGATAGTAAAAGAGGGGACAATCACTTCATCTCCTTCTTCAAGTTCTAGGCACTGTAGAGCTACCTGCAGCGCAGTAGTTCCACTACTAACAGCGATACCATATTTACTGTCACAATAGGCCGCGCATTTTTCTTCGAATTCTTTTACGTAATGCCCTTCTGAAGAAACCCATCCTGTCCTGAGACATTCGGCAACATTTTCTTGTTCCTCGATCCCAAATAGCGGCTCTGAAACCGGTATGAAGCCAACAGAATCTGTAGCAACAGCCAATTTATTCAGCTCCGTAAGGTTGGCTGTAGTCGAATGGTATCGGACTCATATTCCTTACCGCCTCTTGGACCTCTTGTTAGCACCAAAAGTTCGCTATCTGAAAGCCCGACTAAAGCATGGTGCTCACCCGGTGGGGTGTAAATGAGATCACCTTTGACTATGATTGAGTTTTCTATTTTTCCGTCGTATCCGTTTCTATAAACATACTCTAATTCACCAGTTATCAGGTAATTCCACTGAGAAGTTTCCTGATGATAGTGATTTCCACGAATAGCTCCCGCTCTAAATGTTACGATAGTTACCGAATTGATTGTCTCGTTTTCGATCAAGTCAGTAATGATTCCTCGATGATCAGAAAAGGATACTCCTAAATTAATCTTTTCCATTTGATATGTCTTCCACTACATGAGGTTCCGGTATTGGAACAATAAACTTACCCCCGTGTCTTCGAAATTCTTCCAGGTTGCTCATAATTTCATCTTTAAAGTTCCATGCCAATAACAAGCCATAGTCGATTTTATTTGCTAACAGTTTCTCGTCACTGAATACTGGTATGTGGCCCCCAGGTGTATAGGTGCCAATCTTCAACTCCGATTTTTCCGTAACAAAGTCTAGATAAGCAGTCCCGATCCCACAATAATTTAATAGAGTCATCCCTTTAGCTGGGGCACTGACTCCCGCAAGTCGATTCCCGCTCCCAATTAACGAAGAGAGCAGTGTTAGCAGTTTCCTTCTATGCTCTTGAACCTTGATAGCGAATTCTGTTAAGTATTCCAACGAATGAATCTTTCCATCCACCTCGTCCGCGAGCAGTCTGGTCACGATCTCCTTATTAGGTCTTTTTCCTTTCCGGCAGATATACATTCTTTTTGACCCGCCGTGTATATCAACTTGTTGAACATCAAAAATTGAGAATCCAACCTTTTGAAAAAATGAAATTAGCGGGGTTAGTGAAAAATATGACAGGTGCTCATGATAGATAGTATCGTACTCGAGATTATTCAAAAGATGAGTCAAATCTGGCACCTCTATTACAAATACCCCGTTCTCTGCCAGTAGAAGGTCAACTCCTCGCATTGCATCATGAATATCGTCGATATGCGCAAATACGTTCGTTGCTGTAATTACTCTTGCTTTCCCATATCTCTCAGCTATATCGCGTGCCGTCGCAGAAGAAAAAAAACAATCAATTGTCAATATCCCTTCACGATTCGCAATTTTCGAAAGCTTCTTTACAGGTTCGAGGCCCAGCACTTGACATCCTCTCTGACTGAAACCGCTGAGCAATACGCCAACATTACTTCCAATGTCTATAACAAGATCTTTATTTGATAACCCTTCATGTTCTACGAGGCTTTTCGCGAACATATCGAAATGTTGCCTACCTGTCATCGTCATGGACGATTCATATGGGTATTCTGCGTTATAGAGTACTGTTGCTGGTACTACATAACTTAACTGCACGAGAAAACAGACATCACACCTTACAAGTTTGAGAGGATAATATGTTTCGGGTTCCTGAATTCGTTCGGTGCTAAGAAAACTATCTGCAAGAGGCGTAAATCCTAAATCAAGCACTTCAGTCATGCTTTGGGTACGACAAATTCTACATTTTGGCATTATCTTGTTTTGCCTAATCGCCCTCGACTAAATCGCAATTGACATGCAGTAAGAAAACATTTTGTTGCGATGCTCAAGATACTCATAAGGCTATTGGACGTTTTTGACTTTCCAGTTCTCCTCGGAGCCAGTGTCATTGGAACTTCTGCCACCTGATATCCACTTCGTTCTATTTCGGATACAAATTGTATGCAATAGTCAACGATTCCACCGGTTAAAGCGGGGTTCTGTAATATGTCCTTTCTAACGACAAAATATCCGCTAGAGAAATCGTTTAATTGACTACCTAAAATGTTTTTTATTACTTTGTTGCCGCCTTTGGAAATTACCGCAGACAACAATGAATCCTCAGACCGACTCAAAGCGGTGCTGACTTTACCCCAGCTAAATGCCTCATTCGGATTGCCTCCCTTTATGGCGCCGCCAGGAATATAGCGAGAACCTACGACTAAGTCTCCTCCCTCCTCTATTTTTTTTAACATCATTGGTATCAGCGTTGGAGACATTGACAAATCGGTGTCCATCCACGCACAAATATGACCATTCGATTCCGATATACCCTCATTTATAGAGTTCACCAGCCCCCGATTAGTGTATCTAGTAATGAGACGGTGATGTTTGACTCCTTCAAATTTAGTACGGATCAAATCCGATGTGCCATCGGGCGAATTATCATCCACCACTAGAAGTTCGTATTCATACGCCTCCATTATATTTTCTATACTCTCAACTAGATCATAGATACAGTCTTTCTCATTGTACGTGGGGAGTATTATAGAAATCATATATAGAGGTGGATTTGCAAATTTGAACACCCCGTTAAGTAAGCACTCTATTTGAACGCGGCATGATAACACCAGCAAAGGAGAGAGAAAAGATGAGTAAACGGCGTAGAACGAAATACGAACAGGCTTTCTGGTCAACGTAGCATTAGTGCTAGCTTTCCGCAATTAGTCCCGGCAACTGACGTCAACTTCACTCCGATGGCTCGGAGTTTTGGTCATTTAACTACGTTTGGTAAGTGGGTCTCACCCCAGGTATTTACTCGGCGAGAGCCCATCACTTCGGATCACAGATATCTCAGGACGTCGTGCACAAGATGGATAACCCTGGTACACCAGAGATCTTCAATATCGGTTATGGCTGCCAGTTGGGTGGTCAGCGAACTGCTGAAGGCTAACAGTACCCGTATCTCGGCGAATGGCAAGGGTTACTGGTGGGGCTATGTTGCCGGAACATCGGTGGTGAGCGATCGAGTACGAGGAAATTTTCCTCGTAGCCTATGGATCAGTCTCCCCAGCCCTAGTTTTTTGTCAGGTACGACCCTCACCATTTATAACTCAGATCGCCCATATTCACTCCTTGACCAGTAGATATCGGATCAGGTTTACTCTAAGCAACTAGGCCTACCCAAGGCGGTTTAATCAGAGCGGGATGTAATCCATATCTAGAGTAGGTTTGACTGTTTAAGCGATCGGGGTAACTTTTTGATCTATAGTTAAACACCGAGCTGGAACGCAGCCAGAAAATACTGATATGAATTTGTTCTCAACCTTCAATAGAACTCCCTTTGATTCTGGTCAGCGGGTAAGTCTAGATTCGTATATAGACTTTAGTCGAAAAGAAGCTATTTACCCGATACTAGAATCTTGTCTAAATCGATTTTCACAATTAATACACAATAATTTGATGCCAAGTTTGTCTTTGAACTGTGGTGATGGCTTTATGTTTCTCACAAATAAACAATTGCCGAATGTATTGTTTAAAGCAATCACCCTTCAAGAGATAGCAAACAACTGTTCGTCTAAAATTACTTTGGAGTGTTTTGATGAAGAACTCGACTACTATGATGCGGATAAGGGTATCAACAGATTTGCATCGATCTACGCCTTAATTGCAGAAAAAATCCCAAAAAGATTTGAGATCAATAGTATTGGTAAACATCAATTTAGAATCTCAGAAATCAAAAACACCCGCATAAGAAACCCTTTTTTGAGATTCTCGAATCTTCCTGCTAATGAACTCTGGTTCAAAATTGCTAGGTTATATCTTCAACGACAAATGTTCAGGTCTGGCGACACGATTTTTGTCGCTGGGGACAATGGTCTTATCAATGAAATACTAGCAAAAAGCGGTTCCCACTTCGAGTATATAGAGACCTATGACAAGCTCCGTGGAATTTACGATTCCGCTCCATTGAATAGTTCTCTCTACGAGGAGGAGATTAGTACTTACTTTCACGAGTCGTTTAATAATAGTCTCGATGCTATTGGGCTGGATCGATTGTTTTATCGAGCGTTTTCGGAAATCGCTTTAGAGATCATGAATCATAAGATCAACAAGTTGATCAGTAGCACTCCTTTACTTATAGAAGACGTCAGGAAACTGAAAGACAAGTATAAAGCGTCGGTCGTATTGTGTGACGGGCTCTATGAAACTCCCGGTCTCGCTATTAGTAATGCGTTTAGGAAAAATGATATTCAAATAATTGCTGCGGAACACGGCCTTACAGCTGGGATATCAAAGTTGAGAAAAAATACAATCAATTACTGTGAGCCGAATACCTCAGATTACATTTTGACTTACAATGAAATGGCTTCGGCCACGTTTTTATCTTCGAGCAACAAGAATTTGCAATGTGTAGAATGCGGTGCACCTAGAGAAACTAAAAGGCTTAAGAACTATCTATTACAGAGAGCTATTTCTAGAAAGAGGCTAAAGGCTCGATCGACTGCAGTGTTTTACGTTTCCACAAATCTATTAGCTAACAATAATGGGTTTTTCCCTCACTACCCACCCGATCATATTCGAGATCGTGTTGAAACTAGTTTACTTAAGGATGTGTTTCCAAGGCTTAACAAAAAAGTTGTATACAAATACTACCCATCTCAAAATTATCTTTATGACAAAAATCCTTATGTCAAGCTAGCAGAAGAAATTCCAAATCTTGTAGTTAGCAAAGAAGAAGATTTTAGATATATTAGAACTGCTGCCGATATAATCTTAACATCTGCTCCTAGTAGTACACTTGGGTGGTGTATTGGAGCCGAGAAGCCAATTGTTTACTTGGATTCGCCTGTTTACCAGCCACTTGAAAATGACTTAGTCTCGAAAGTGTTTGATGAATGTTTTTTTGTGTTCAACATTGATGAGCAAGATTGGGAAGAAAGGTTACTAGAGTTCTTAAACAAATCAATCGACGAAATTCAAAGTCGCTGGCAGAAGAAATCAATTTATAGGGACAAATATGACCAGATGTATTTCTTGAACAAAGAGAAAGATGCAGGGGCAATAGGTGTGAATTTTATTAAGAGTATTATCTAAAGCGCCACCAGGGTTGTAATACTAGGCAGCCGGCTTAAAACCCAGGTTGATAATCTAATGCGCATCAAGGTAAGAATCAGGACAGCGGTTAGGCATGAGTCAATCATGTTTCTGAGAGATGCCTGACTGGGTATCAGTCTCAAGTTCGCTTCCAGAACTGATCTACCCGTTCAATCTGGCACTCTGGCTCTTGTGTGCCACTTGGGTTTTGATAATCTTTCGCTGTAATCGTATGGCTAGAATCTCTTTGTTGTTGTGTTCACTAGTGCTTGTGGTCTGTTCCTCTCCGTTGTCTACTTGGCTTTATAGTCAGCACGAAAGGATATACCAGTCGGTATCCGTAACGGATTCGCCGGTAGCTGATGCTATTGTGATGCTCGGTGGTGGAGTCGGGATACCTCTGCCACCTAGAGTAGAAAGCCAGTTAGGCGGAAACCGTACGTTACATGCCTTTCGACTCTATAAAGCGGGAAAGGCGCCGTTGATAATAATTAGTGGGGGTAACAAATTTCCACAGGCAGGCGTTGAATCGGAGTCACACTATACTGCGGAGATCCTAGAAAGTTGGGGAGTCCCAGGGAATGCGATTATCCTAGAAACAAACAGCCGGAACACACATCAAAATGCGGTTCAAGTAAAGAGAATGCTAGAAGCGAGGGGAATTGATAGAATATTATTAGTTACCTCCGCATTTCATATGCCGCGGGCATTGAGGACATTTCACCATATCGGCCTGGAAGCGGAGCCATCTCCCTCAGGATATTCAGTCGCTGCTTATTCTAGGCCAGTTTTTCTAGACTGGTGGCCTACACTTGGGAACCTCGGGAAGGCCCAATCTCTCGTGAAGGAGAACCTTGGGATACTGGTATATCGTTTTCGCGGCTGGATTGATTGAAACTTGGGTAGAAAATTAGACTTATGACTGATCTTATATTGGATGCCAGTGCAGCAGTGGTCGCTAGCCAAGCTGATGATTCTTTAGAAAATCTAATCGACGAAGTACGTCGGCACGGTGGACGTCTATGGCTGTATGCGGGTGAATTTACCGACATACTTCGCCTTCTTTCTCCCACTACCGTGTCAGCGGATATTCGCTGGGAGGGAAGGGTAGAGGTTGCGAATAGCGAATTTGGCCTTTTCGCGGCAGATTGTTGCTGGCTCGCGGCACTGTCGGCCGATGTGGAGAACATAGACGACCCGGATCCCATGGCCGCCGCCTTGGTCAAAGCGGCATCGAGAATGAGCACGGACACACTGATAGTTACTAAAGAAAAGAGTCGCATTGAGCGTGGCTTTCCTTTTGTGGATGAACATTCGGCGTTAGCGTCTATCAACCAATCCGAATTAGTGTTCGTGGATCTTAGAACCCAACAAGATCTTATTCGCCCACAGCTTGAAGACGGGCTGCATCGCGTGCTCCATCATGGCATTTACATAAACGGGCCAGAAATTAATCACCTGGAACGCCGTCTCGCGGACTATGTGGGTACGCAGCACTGTATATGTGTGTCAAGTGGAACTGACGCGCTACTTATTGCGATGATGGCGTTAGGGATAGAGCCTGGAGATGAGGTAATCACAACACCTTTTACGTTTTTTTCTACCAGTGAGATGATTGCAATGCTGGGAGCTGTCCCTGTTTACGTCGATATAGATCCGAATACGTTCAACATTGATGCGAGTAAAGTTGAAGCTGCTTTCACAGACAAAACTAAAGCTATTCTACCTGTTAGTCTTTATGGACAATGTGCGGATATGGACGCTATTGAGGCTATTGCAACACGCCACGATGTTTCCGTAATAGAGGATGCGGCTCAGAGTTTTGGTGCAAGTTATAAAGAACGACCGTCTTGCTCATTAAGTGATATTGCTTGCACCTCATTCTTTCCCGCGAAGCCGCTTGGCGCGTACGGAGACGCAGGAGCGTGCTTTACGCGAGATCCGACTTTGGCCCAGAAAATGCGTCAGATACGGGACCACGGACAAGAACGACGATATCACAGTGTACGTTTAGGCTTAAACGGACGGATGGATACGATGCAAGCAGTTGTCTTGTCAGCAAAGATGAACATTTTCGACGACGAGCTTCAAAAGCGGCAAGAAGTTGCAGCTGAATACAATACTAAATTGGCTGCACTTGAAAATGAAGGTGTATTGGCGCTTCCGCGAGTGGAGTCTTACAACATCTCCAGTTGGGCTCAGTACACGCTACGAGTTGCTAATCGTAATGACTTACAAACAGCCCTGAAAACCCGCGGCATTCCAACAGCCATTCACTATCCGCTGCCTCTATTTGCTCAACCTGCCCTCCCAAACAATAATAATAATTGCCCAGAATGCATGCGAGCTGCGCAGGAAGTAATCAGCCTGCCTATTCATCCTTATCTGGGGTCCAACGACCAAAAAAGAGTTGTTGCAGCACTACTCGACTCACTGTCGGGTAAGGAAGCCAACATAAATCAACCAACTGTTGTTGGTAAGTAGCAAGTGAAGATTGGAATTGTCGGGTTGGGTTACGTCGGTATTCAATTAGCCATTGTCTTTGCACGTCAGTACGAAACAATAGGTTTCGATTTGGATGAAGAGAAGCTCGCAGCCTACCGGTTGGGTCGTGATCCAACTGGAGAGGTATCTCGGGTAGAACTAACTAGTGTCACAAAACTTACATTCACGTCAGAACCTCGCGAATTAGTTGGCTGTGACATTTACATAGTGGCAGTGCCCACTCCAGTCGATAAGTTGAATCAGCCTGACTTTGAGCCACTGACCAAGGCGAGTGAAACGGTCGGTCGAGTATTAACTTCTGGAGCAATTGTCGTTTATGAATCGACGGTTTACCCTGGTGCGACAGAGGAGATATGCGTTCCGGTGCTAGAGCGTGTGTCTGGACTCAAATGGAAAGTTGACTTTCATGTAGGGTACTCGCCCGAAAGGATTAATCCGGGTGACTCGGCCCATACGCTTCAGAGCATTATTAAGATTGTTGCCGGTGACAATGAAGAAACATTAAACGCGATTTCTGAGCTCTATGCATCTATCGTGACAGCTGGTGTACACAAAGCGTCCTCTATTCGGGTGGCCGAAGCTGCAAAGGTGATCGAAAACACCCAGCGTGATCTGAATATTGCACTGGTCAATGAACTTGCGCTGATATTTGACCAATTGGGATTGGATACGACAGAAGTCCTTGAGGCAGCGGGTACTAAGTGGAATTTTCTTCCGTTTACACCGGGACTCGTCGGTGGACATTGTATTGGTGTTGACCCTTATTATTTGACACACAAAGCACAGATGATTGGTTATGAGCCACAAATTATCCTCTCAGGTAGGCGAATTAACGATGCGATGGGTATATTTGTAGCGGAAAAAACACTGACACTCATGACTGAAGTTGGGCAGGGGCAAAGACAATCCGCCAATGTGTTGGGCGTGACCTTTAAAGAGAACTGTAGTGATATTCGCAACTCACAGGTTTTTACCTTGATTAAGCACCTACAAAACAGTGGTGTAGAAGTTTGTATCGCAGATCCGCTTGCTGATCCAGTAGCAGTTTCAAAAACTCACGGCGTTGATCTAGTACCAGTCGATCAATTGCCACCCTCAATGGCGCTCATTATTGCTGTGCCGCATCAGGCGTTTGGGTCAGGCGAATATCTAGTTAGAACAATTCTGCAGAAGCCGGGAGTATTCGTTGACGTGAAGTCAACTTATCGTGATGCAATAACCAACGATGCAGACTTAACATACTGGAGTTTATAGACTGTGAAAATATTGGTCACCGGGGCTGCAGGATTTATTGGTTCGGCGCTAAGTCGGTTTCTTCTGGATCGTGGTGATGAGGTTGTTGGGATCGATGATCTTAATGATTATTATGACGTAAGGTTAAAAAAAGCACGGCTGGAGAGATTGACAAATTTCGAAAACTTTACGTTTCAGAAACTAGACATTTCTATCCGGCCCAAAGTATCTACGCTGTTTTCAGTTGACGAATTCGAAGTGGTGGTAAACCTGGCTGCCCAGGCCGGGGTTCGCTACTCGATGGAGAACCCTTCAGCTTATATTGACGCAAATCTGGTTGGATTCGGGAACATTTTGGAAGAGTGTCGAAATCAGGGCGTTGCTCATCTCGTCTATGCTTCTTCGAGTTCGGTATACGGGTCCAACACCAAGTTGCCATTTTCAGAGACGGACAATGTTGATCACCCCATCTCATTGTATGCAGCCACCAAGAAAGCCAATGAGCTCATGGCGCATGCCTACGCGACTCTTTACAAGCTACCGACAACGGGTCTTCGATTTTTCACGGTCTACGGTCCTTGG
>CAZBMS010000036.1:0-16005 GCA_964493125.1 uncultured Dehalococcoidia bacterium
TTTTTGTCTATTTCTAACCCAGGAATTGATCTCGCCCGTGCACCAGTAGCAATGATTATGTTGTCGGCGGTCACTTTACGCCCATCGGGCTCTACTTGTAACGTGTTAGCATCGATGAATTTCGCGGTACCTTGAATATGATCTACTTTGTTCTTTTTAAGTAGGCCGGCTACACCTTTTGTCAAAGTGGTAACCACATCTCTACTTCTATCTATTGCCTTTCCAAAATCAGGCTTAATATTATCAACAGATATGCCAAATGCCTCAGCTTGTTGAAATAACTCTAGTACCTCAGCGTTCTTCAGCAGTGCTTTACTAGGTATGCAGCCCCAATTGAGGCAGACGCCTCCTAATGTGTTGTCCCTCTCAATAACAGCTGCCTTCAGGCCTAATTGCCCCGCTCTGATCGCCGCGACGTACCCGCCGGGACCCGAACCAATCACAGCAACATCGTAGTCAGCCACAGACTTCCCCCCCGTTTACAAAGTTGAATCAGTATATGTTGTTTTTTAACAGTTGTGTCTATAGCTTTAAAAGCCGCATGCCTGACCCATAGATAAAAGCTATGGCACCCAGTTGTGTTATCAATATCTCAGGTCATTAAATGAATTCTGATACGGTGGGTATTTGGCAATTTTTAGACAATTCCTGACCAATTCGCTTGAAATTTACGACATTTTTCTAAAAATGACTAGCTAAATATCCTGTTTTCTGGTATAAAAAGGTGGAAAATTCCTGAATTGGAGGAATCATATGCAAGGTTATTGTGTGAAATGTAGAGCTTCAAGAGAGATACAAGGTGCCCAGTCCATAACTATGAAAAATGGACGTCCTGCGACACAGGGAACTTGTCCAACCTGTAGCACCAAAATGTTCAAGATAGGCAAAGCCTAAAACACACTGGCCTATACCCCTCAAAAAAAGAGGGATTGTAGAAGCGCTAAAAGCTTCTTATATACAGAAGCCCAGGGTCGATGTCGGTTAAATACAATCGAATCCCTGGGTTCCTGTGTGATTATGGCCAAAATAAATAACTGAAGTATTTACACATGAAAGTTGGCGTTCCAAAAGAATCGTTCCCGGGTGAAAGAAGAGTCGCTCTAGTCCCGACCGTAGTGCCTATGTTGACTCGTCTAGGGTTAGAAGTAGTAATCGAGTCAGGTGCAGGAGAGTTAGCGGGATATTCTGATTCTGAGTTTGAGTCTGTTCAGGCAAAAATAGTAAAAAGCGCTGCGGATCTTTATTCCACCTCTGATATAGTACTCAAAGTTAGAGCTTCTGAGATAGGTGACAGTGAAGTTGCTTTAATTAACCAGGCTCACACTGTGATAGGGCTATTTGATCCGCTAGGATCTCCTGAATTTGCCAAGGGCATATCAAAAACAGGAGCTACAAGCTTCGCTTTGGAGCTAGTGCCTCGGATTAGCCGAGCCCAGAGTATGGACGCGCTAACTTCTCAGGCTACTATCACTGGATATAAAGCTGTCCTGATGGGTGCTGAAAAACTCCCGAAGATGTTTCCTATGTTGATGACAGCAGCGGGTACAATTACCCCTGCCAAAGTATTTGTGGTAGGTGCGGGTGTAGCTGGCTTACAAGCGATTGCTACAGCAAATAGATTAGGAGCAGTTGTTTCTGGCTATGACGTACGACCAGCTGTTAAGGATCAAGTTGAAAGCTTAGGTGCTACATTTGTGGAGATAGAGCTAGAAACAAAGGATTCTGAGTCAGCGGGTGGATATGCGCAGGCGATGGGAGAGGAGTTTTACGATCTCCAGAGGAAATTGCTTACCTCCGTAGTATCGGATAGTGATGTTGTGATAACTACTGCCGCTATTCCTGGGAAAAAAGCGCCCGTTTTAATAACCTCCGAAATGGTCAAACAAATGAAGCCTGGTTCCGTAATCGTCGATTTAGCAGCTGAGACAGGTGGCAATTGTGAGTTAACTAGGGCTGGTGATGACGTAAACGAAGGCGGCGTTAGTGTAATTGGGCCTGTGAATTTGGCTTCAAGCATTCCCTACCATGCCAGCCAAATGTACGCACGTAATCAGTTAGCGTTCTTGCGTAACATGGTTAAGGAAAGTAGCTTAAACATTGATATGTCGGATCAGATAATTCAAGAAAGTTTATTAACAAGAGAAGGTAAGGTAGTTAACGAAAGGGTCGCTGAGTTACTCAAATAGTATGCTTACATCGCATCCTAATTCGAAAAAAGGAGGGTTCCTGTTAATTGGAGATATTTATAGCTGGACTAACCATATTTGTTTTAGCAGTATTTGTTGGCTTTGAAGTCATTACTAAAGTCCCTCCTCTCCTTCACACACCTTTAATGTCTGGAGCTAATGCTTTTTCCGGAGTGACTCTCATTGGGGCGTTGGTTGCGGCAGGAGTAAATGAACCTATCCTCGCAAGAATATTGGGAGTAACAGCTGTTGCTCTGGCTACAACTAATGTTGTTGGGGGATTCCTAGTAACACACCGGATGTTGCAGATGTTCCGAAGGAAAACTTAAGTATGGTAATAGATTTGAGCGTAGTGAACTTTGTCTATCTTGTAGCTGTTGTTCTTTTCATTTTTGGATTAAAAGGGCTTTCCCATCCAAGGACTGCTGTACGTGGAAACTTGATGGGTGCCTCTGGAATGTTGATCGCTATTATAGTTACCTTATTTGACCAAAATATAGTACGGTTCGAATTCATACTGTTGGGGTTAGGCATAGGTACTGTTTTAGGAGCAGTGTTTGCTCTAAGAGTCGCCATGACTTCAATGCCGCAACTCGTAGCACTTTTTAACGGATTAGGGGGCGCAGCATCAATGCTTGTTGCAGGTGCAGCTCTCGAACAAGAATTGGCAGGCACTACGTCATTAAGTCTTCAATTTAGTACAGCGTCCGGAATTTCAGCTCTAATAGGTTCTGTGACACTCCTTGGTAGCCTAGTGGCATTTGGAAAATTGCAAGGTTTTATTACAGAATCTCCAGTTTTGATACCAGGTAGACATATCATCAACGTCGCACTTGGGCTAATAAGTATTGCGCTTATAGTGTGGCTAGTTTTGGATTCATCTAACAGTCTACCCTTCTGGATACTTGTGGGTGTAGCTGCCCTTTTCGGGATAACTTTGGTTATACCTATAGGTGGAGCTGACATGCCAGTAGTTATATCTTTATTGAACTCCTATTCTGGATTGGCAGCATCAGCAACTGGTTTCGTGCTTCAAAACAATATGTTAATCATTGCGGGGTCTCTCGTTGGAGCAGCTGGAATAATATTGACGCGTATAATGTGTAAAGCGATGAATAGGTCGCTTACAAACGTACTTTTGGCAGGAGTAGGAGCTGTTGCAGCCTCGTCCACCACGGATGATGAGGTGTATGAAGGAAAAGTAAAATCCACATCAGCTGATGAGGTAGCCATGCTTTTGGAGGACGCTCGTAGGGTAGTAATAGTTCCCGGGTATGGAATGGCAGTTGCGCAAGCACAGTTCGCAGTCCGAGATCTTACTAGTCTGTTGGAGAGTAAGGGCGTCGAGGTAGAATTCGCTATACACCCCGTAGCTGGCAGGATGCCAGGCCATATGAATGTCCTTTTGGCTGAAGTCAACATTCCTTACGATAAACTAAGGGAAATGGATGACATTAATCCTAGCTTCGAACAAACTGATGTAGTTCTAGTTATCGGAGCCAATGATGTGGTAAATCCTGTTGCTCGGGACAATGACGATCCTTCGAATCCGATAGCTGGGATGCCTATCCTGGATGTAGATTATGCCAGGACCGTTGTGGTAGTGAAACGGAGCCTAAGCCCTGGTTTTGCCGGTATACCTAACCCTTTGTTTGCTGCTGATAACAGCCTTATGTTATTTGCTGATGCCAAACAGGCTGCGTTGGACCTAGCAACTGGCATAAAAGAGCTATAGCTAGAGTTCTATAATTAATAGCTTTACACTCATCCAGTATTAGACTATATTTCATCCCAATTTGGTTACTGTTCCTCTTCCTCGGGTATAAATATATAGTGTAAAGGGTAAAACAATAGAGACACAAGTTGCACCACTTGCAGCCCTAGTGATGGGATTCCTACTAGGTCTTAAGCACGCCACCGATGCCGATCACGTAGTAGCTATATCGGCGATTGCTAGCGAATATCGTAATGCATGGAAGGGCATTTGGGTAGGTGTTTCCTGGGGCTTAGGCCACACCACTCCCCTGCTTGGTATAGGTATAATAATTCTTATTTTAAAAGATAGGGTACTCGATGTGTACGCAGACGTAGCACCAATTTTTGAATTTGGCGTAGGGGCAATGCTAGTGTTTTTAGGTATACAGGTTTATTGGGGAATTCGAAAAGGTGCATTACATGTACACGATCATGAGCATGACGGAACCAAACATGTACACATTCATGCTACACACACGGAGGAAGCAGATCCTACCATAGAACAAGAGCACGGATTCTTTAGGCCTGGCAAGCCTTTTTTCAGGGCGAAGTCTTACTTCATAGGTATCATGCACGGGTTAGCAGGGAGCGCGGCGGTAATGTTGGCATTTTTGCCAACAATCTCATCTACTTTCGTAGGTGTAGCATATATTGCACTGTTTGGAATAGGGACGATATTTTCAATGGCAATAATCACTCTTGCTCTAGGAATCCCATTCGCAATATCTGGCTCCTATAAACGCCTCAATAAAATAGTATCCGCCGTAGCAGGAGGATTGAGCATTGTATTTGGAGCCGCGTTAATGTCGGATGTTGCTTTAGGCACCCACTTGTTACCAGTTTGACAACCCAGATTATATAACGGTCAACGATTACAATGGAGCAACACGTGTTAGAACTTGGCGGGGATTATAGATTAACATTTTGTCGATCTGTGTATCTGTTACTCCGATATATTTAAGATATGGGACGAATTTCTCCATAACATACGAGTAGCCTGTTCCTCCATATGCCTTCAAGTGCATCTTCATGCAAACATCTTGGGAAAGCAAAATTTTATCTTCAAATCCTGCTTCGATAAGCTGAGGTATTGCTTCGGCTACTAAAACGTCATTAGCCGATTGGAATGTACGATTGGCATCCGGATCGTTGGCGTTTGGATATCTTGCCATTGGTGCCCCTACCCTACCTAAAGTGTCAAATTGTATGTATGCTCCCAAATCAAGTAGCTCTAGCAGAAGTGGGACGTCTCCAGCGTTAGTATTGCTGTGTCCAAATATCACACGGTTCAGATCTCCTCCTTCCTCCCCAACAATCCCTGCAACTTCGAGTTTTTCTCTCCCAGTACCCCCATTGTGAAATGAGATTGCTGTTCCGGTCTGTCGGCTAGCACGAGCTGATGCCCTAACACTTTTTACTTCATTGTTTGTGATTGGATTCCCATTTATTCCAACTTCACCAATTACTCCAGATTTTACATCCGTCCCATTTACTCCCTCAGTTATGTCGCTAACGATTGTAGTTGTTAATTCTTCCACTGTTTTCGTGTCCATGTCCGCGGGATGGTAAAATTTCTGATACCATCCCGCTCCCATCACTATATTTAGTCCAGTAGCAAGTGATGTTCTCTGAAGCGCCTTTGGGTCTCTGCCTAGACCTATACTAGTAACATCTACGACAGTAGAACCTCCGGCGTTACGAAAATAGGTCAATTCTTGGGCAGCAAGTTGCTCATCGGTGAGCAAGTAGTTATCTTTAACGTGTTTTCTGTCACGGACAAGATGCAAATTTTCTAGGGTAAGTTTCTGATCCCAGAGATATACATCTGATACTGGCGCATTGAAACCAAGTTCTTTGTCACGCCAAAAGTCTATGTAAATATGCTCATGCATTATGGTAGGGCCAATGGTATCTGGTTCAACTAATCCGAGTACTGTCATGATTTTTCCTACTGCTTCGTTGGTCATTTTGTCCTCTATACCCAAGTTATTTCTGTGACTATATCTGAGAGCACAATCCGGTGCAAGAAACTTCTCACAGTAACTAGTGTACCTAAACGGCTCCTCTTTATAAAATTTGGGTATATAATGCGATAGGCGTTAAACACCATAAACTAGATACTTAGGAGTTCTAATATGCGATCCATGCGGGTAGTTGGCCCAAGGATATTTGATGAGCAGGAGTTACCAAACCCAGAGGTCCTTGACGGCCAGGTACTAATTAAACTAGAACGTTTGTCGGTTTGCGGCAGTGATCTCCGGATATTTGACAGAACTTTGCCTGAGGAGGATTATCCTTTGGAATCTGGTAGACCCTGTCATGAATGTGCGGGTGTAATCGTCGAAAGTAAAAATGATTCTTTGGAAGTAGGCCAAAGAGTAATCGTGTTGCCATCTACCAGCGCTGGTTTGGTGGAATATCTTGCGGAGCCTCCGGAAAGGATAATTCCGATTCCTTCTTACGGCGATCTTTCTAGTTGGGTCATGTGTCAGCATATGGGAACGGTCATGTATTCAGCCGATCGCCTAGGATCAGTCCTTGGGAAACGAGTCGTAGTCCTTGGGCAAGGTCCCATTGGGTTGAATTTCACATATTGGATGAGCCAGTTAGGTGCTAAGCAGGTAATTGCGGTTGATCTGCTAGATTATCGATTGGCGGTCTCAAAGAAACTTGGGGCGACTGAGATCATAAATTCCTCAAAGGATGACGTAATTAAAGCAATTCCTGAGCTGACCGATGGTCATCAAGCTGACGTTGTAATTGAAGCCGCAGGTACCGCAGAAACCATAAACCAAATGTTCAGCATCATTAGGAAAATGGGAACGGCAGTACTCTTCGGGCAGCCTCATTATGAAGATGTGTTGCCCATTAATTATGATGTAATGATGAGTAGCCTTGCTACGATATTACCCACAATTAGTTCTAGGCCACCGAATGATCCAACAAGCCATATTAAGCATTGTGTTGACTTAGTTGATCAGAAACGGATTAATCTTGATCACCTTGTGACTCACAGCTTCCCATTTGGAGATGCTCAGAAGGCTTTTGAGCTCTATAGTGACAAGGAAGATAATGTGCTAAAGGTCATTATGGAACTTTGATCACGGATTTATAGTGATCTCCAATATACGGTCGTAACCAGCAAGATCAATATGCCTGGTTAGATGTGCTGCCGGCCAAAGCTTTCGTGCATGCACTCCAATAATTGTGAATTGTTCGGGGTCCATCTCAAGCAATATTGTAGAGCCTTCTCGTAAAAGCTGTTTTGCTTGTTCTAACATTTGAATAATCAAACTACATCCGTCTTCTCCTCCGTCGAGTGCCTCTATGGGCTCATGCAAATAGATCTCTGGAGCGAGGTCAGGCACTCGAGAGGATTTTATGTACGGAAGATTCGCAATTAAGACGTCAATACTGTCGGAGAAACAGGCGAGTAAGTTACGTCTCAAGAATTTTACAGAATCAGACACACCGTGTGTCATAGCATTTTTTTTCGCAATGCCCAATGCAAAATCAGATATGTCTGTAGCCAATGAGGTGATACCACTTACGTTTGATGCGACTGCGATGCTTATAGCGCCAGAACCGGTTCCTAGCTCTACGACCCTGATAGGTGGACGAGATGCCATATTCCGTATGCGTGCAATTGCTATATCAACAAGTAGTTCAGTCTCAGGCCTAGGGATAAATACGCCACGGCTCACCTCTAGTTGCAAGCCATAGAACTCTCTGTTTCGTAATATATATGCGAGTGGTTCCCGTTTTAGCCGCCTTTGAACAAATTCATCTATAGCCTTGATGTATTTTTGAGGAATTTCTTCATACAGATTTGCGTATAGAGTAGATCTAGTTTCCTGAATGGCTGTCGCTATGAGTATGCTGGCCTCAAGTTCGCTGTCAGGAATTCCTTCCGATCTGAAAGATTTTTGAACACGAATCAATTTTTCCGAAATATTCACGGTCGTATTAGGATTCGTAAAGGTTCTGGTTTTTCTGCTCTTCGTCAATCAGGTTAATTATTTCGTCTATGTTCCCGGAAAGGATTGACTGCATGTTATGGAAGCTTTTGTTTATACGGTGGTCTGTTATTCGGTCTTGCGGATAATTGTAAGTACGAATTTTTTCCGATCTCTCGCCGGTGCCAACCTTGATCTTACGCTCTCGGCTTAAAGTTTCTTGGAGCTCTCTGTGGGCCTTGTCATATAACCTAGCCCTTAAAACATTCATAGCCTTTTCTTTGTTTCTCAGCTGAGATCTCTCATCCTGACATACTGCCACTATACCGGTTGGCAGGTGCGTGATTCGTATGGCAGTGGCAACTTTATTTACGTTTTGGCCTCCAGCTCCCCCTGCATGGAAGACATCAATTTTTAGATCGTCGGCTTTGATTTCAACATCAACTTCTTCTGCTTCAGGTAAGACGGCAACAGTGGCTGTAGAGGTGTGAAGACGTCCTGAGGATTCGGTAGTAGGCACCCTTTGTACCCGGTGGGCTCCATTTTCGAATTTCAGCCTGCTATATACCTCCTCCCCTTTTATCTGGAATATGACTTCCTTTAGCCCGCCAACCCCCGAATCATTAGTGTCTACTAGTTCAACCCGCCAGCCCTTCAATTGAGCGTATCGGGAATACATTCTGTAAAGCTCAGCAGCAAACATAGAGGCTTCATCACCGCCAGCACCTGCTCTTATTTCAACGAATACGTCCCGAGAATCGGACGGATCCTTTGGTAGAAGAGCTTTCTTTAATCCTTCCTCCAATTCAACCTGCTTAGCTTCCAGTAGACCAATTTCATCTTTGGCAAGCATAACGAGATCTTGGTCAGTCGCATCTTCAATGATGCCCCTTGCCTCCTCGATTGCATTTTGATTGCTCACATACTGCGTGTAGGAAGTGACAACTGGCATTAAGGATGCCCGTTCTTTGTTCAGAAGAATCAACTGCGGAGTGTCAGTCGCTATTGCTGGGTCTGACATTAACTCATCGATTTCTACTATCCTTCGACTCATTTCAGATAATCTGTCAAACATGATCGCCTTTATTAGCCACAATCCAAACGATTCCACAGAGAAACTTTGCGAATCAAAACCCATATAGCCTGTTTGGATATGGAATATACGTATATAATACAGCTTAAATGTAATTTTCCCTAAGTCAATTGTTCCGGTTCTGGGAGGAGAAATGAGTCCTTCTCTAAGATTTACAATAAAGTGCTTGCCTTTAATAGCATTGCTGATTCTAGTTGGCTGTAGTGAACAGACCACTATTACTCCTACTCCGACTTCCCCGCCCTTACCCATAGCAACTGTTCCGCCCACGCCCACTGTCACTCCTGTGCCTACCCCAATACCAACTCCTACCCCTACCGCTGTCCCAGTGCCTACGCCTACGCCTATTCCAACTCCAACTCCAACGGCTACACCTATTCCACCAACACCAACTTCGACCCCTACACCGACACCAACGCCTCGTCTAGATGCAATTATTCCAGACACGCGAAAATCTGTCGTGAAAATTATCTCAGGTTCTACACAGACATCCGGTGTTTATCTCAACAACCCTTCTGGATACGTGCTAACAGCTAGTAGGCCTTTAGGCATTAGTCCTAAGGTTATAGTTGAAAATGCGAGTGGAATCCAATCAGACGGATGGATTGTAGGTAGAGATGATTCTAAAAATTTGGCACTTGTAGAAGTGAGTGGCTTGGGAGTGCCTAGTTTATCTATCGGAAACTCATCCCGCATCAAGGAAGGCACGGAAGTAGTATCTTTCGGATATATAAAGGACTCCACTGGCTCGCCATTTATAGGTCAGGCCCAGGTTACCGGGATCAAGAATGAGTACGGTATTGGATTAAGATTCATGCAGTTTGATATCGAGATTGAACAGGGAGTTTCAGGAGGCCCAGTTGTAAATAGGGAAGGTGATGTGGTGGGGATTAATGTGGAAGGGTCTTTCCTTCACAGCCTCAATATTGCTCCTGGTAATTCAGGTTACGCATTAGTTTCTGATAAATTTAAGAACGATCTAACTGCGATTAAAGAAGGCTATTGGCTAACGGAAGACTTGAAATTGCGACCTGCTCCTATACCATCATCTTTGTCCCCCCCACCACAACCCATCATATTTAGTGGGGTGGCCCGAACAGATGGGGTCCCAGTCTCGAAAGGAGAGCGCATTTGGGCAAGGGTTTATGGGTCAGCGGATGGTGATCTGTGGCTTTCGACCCTGATCGGAGATGATGGTAAATACAAACTTACGATTGGTGCGGTGTCCCGGTCATACCTAAATAAGCCTATAGAATTCTATCTGAACGGGAAGCGACATCCTACTACTGCTAGGTATACGACAGTGGATGGCATAGAGGTTTTTCTAGATCTGGCGTTCTAAGCCTGTTTCTCAACTGAAACTATATTAACGACCTCTAAGATCGATGCCTCCGTCTGTTTGCCATCGTCCATGTTTCGCAATAATACAGTTTCGTTAGCGATTTCGGTTTCCCCAATTATTATGGTATATCGTGCTGCTAAATTTGATGCGTACCTCATTTGGGACTTTAAGCTTCTATTTCGTGGTGCGATCACTGATGGAAGGCCTTTAGCCCTCAGTAGGTTAGATACCATAAGCCCAGTATCTACAGCTTCTTTTCCCAAACATGCGACCACTATTTTCCTTAATTCTTTTTGCTCGATAGGTGTCGATTGATCCTTTAGGTTAACTATCAATCTCTCCACCCCACAACCAAAACCAACCCCTGGGGTAGGTGGCCCCCCCAATTCCTCTATAAGTCGATCATATCTTCCACCACCTAAAATGGTGCTTTGAGACCCTCCGCCCTCTGGCTTAATTTCAAATACCGTTCTTGTGTAATAGTCCAAGCCTCTCACCAATCGGTGATCCTCGATGTATTCAAGACCGAGCCTGTCAAGGTAGTGTCGTAGTAAGTCCCAGTGATCCTTACAATTTTCGCATAGGTATTTCACTGATTCAGGGGCCCCATCTATGAAGGGGAGACAAGACTCCTCTTTACAATCCAGCAATCTCAGGGGGTTTCTTTCAAATCGCGAGTGACAATCCTTGCACAGTTTTGATATTCGCTCGGCGTAATAAGCTTTTAAAGCATCTAAATATGCTGGTCTGCATTCATTGTCGCCAATGGAGTTAATTACAATTTTCAGATTTCTAAGTCCCAATTGAATCGTCATATCCCAGCCCAATTGAATCACTTCAGCATCTACCAATGGATCCTCGTCACCGATCGCCTCAATCCCAAACTGATTATGTTGTCTAAATCTCCCCGCTTGAGGTCTTTCATACCTGAATATGGGACAGAAATAGTACATTCTCACCGGTTGTGGAAGGACATGCATCCCATGTTCCAAGTAAGCTCTACACACAGGCGCTGTTCCCTCGGGACGTAGTGTCAAAGATTCACCACCCCTATCGTCGAAGGTATACATCTCTTTCTGAACAACGTCGGTCTGTTCTCCAACCGTTCTAACAAACAATCCAGTCGCTTCAAAAATTGGAGTGTTTATCCTATCGAATCCATAGGTCATACAAACGGACTTAACAACATCCTGAATGTATGACCAGTATTTTTGTTCTTCTGGAAGTTGGTCTGAAGTGCCTCTAGGCGCTTTGTACAATTACTTCGTCTCCTCGATTTGGCAAAAGAATACCTCAGGGCCGCGCCTTAGTAAAGGCGATTCTTTATGGGATATTATTTTGTGCACAGCCAGTATTAGGTTATACTTCAAGGGTAATTACTTGCATGCCCACTATATTGAATTAAAGGGGCTCATTAGCTGAAACATGTAATTCAGATAATCCAAAGCTACTTACCGACCGATAGTGTCGATTTTGTGCGACGCGCTTATAGCTTCGCGGAATCGGCACATGATGGTCAAGTGCGCCTATCTGGGGAAGCATTTATAACGCATCCTATAGAAACCGCAATGTACCTTGCAGAATTACGCATGGACTCTACAACCATCGCGGCTGCATTATTGCACGATGTTATTGAAGATTGTGATGTTACCAATGAAGAGCTAGAGGCACACTTTGGTCCAGATGTCACCAGATTGGTAGACGGTGTTACAAAACTGAACCGACTGGACCAGATGACAATAGAAGCCCATAAATCAGGGCTTACGGATACGGAGCAGGCAGATGAGGCTGCAGACTTACGCAAGATTTTAGTAGCAATGGCGCAAGATTTACGAGTAGTGTTAATCAAACTTGCCGATAGACTTCACAATATGCGTACTCTCAGGTACCTACCTAAGCAAAGGCGAATTTCTGTCGCGCAAGAAACTATGGATATCTATGCTCCATTAGCACACAGGCTGGGAATGTGGGATATTAAATCTAGGCTGGAAGACATCGCTTTCAAAGAATTGGATCCCATTAATTATAGAGAGGTCGCCGGACTTGTAGCCAAGAGCAGCCGTGATCGCGAACTATATATTGACCAAGTCACTAACACATTGGCGCTTCAGTTGAAGGAACACGGGATAGATGCAAAAGTGACTGGTAGAGCTAAGCACTTGTACAGCATCCATCAGAAAATCCAATCCTACTCGGTGCAAAACAAGGACTTCAATGATATTTATGATCTATTTGCTTTGAGAATTCTTGTGGAAAATAGGGATCATTGCTACACAGCATTGGGAGTAGTTCACAACCTATGGACTCCCCTACCTACTCATTTCGATGACTACATTGCGAAGCCAAAGGAAAATCTATACCAATCCTTGCATACGACAGTAGTAGGGCCGACAGCGATGCCACTAGAAGTTCAGATAAGGACTCACGAAATGCATAGGATAGCCGAATATGGGGTAGCGTCACACTGGCTTTACAAAGAAGGCCAAGATGCTGCGTCGCCTATGGAAGCAAACATGAACTGGGTCAGGCAACTTCTTGACTGGCAACGCGAGGTCAGTGGTCCGGAGGAATTCATAGAGAACGTGAAAACAGACCTTCTGCACGACCAAGTGTTTGTCTATACTCCAAAGGGAGACGTGAAAGAAATGCCAGTTGGTTCGACCTCTATAGATTTTGCCTATAGAGTGCATACGGAGTTGGGGCATAGATGTATTGGTGCGAAAATTAACGGTAAATTGTCTGCATTGAATACTGCTCTGAAAAATGGAGACACGGTTGAAATAATAACGAGTACGGTTCCTCGTGGTCCCAGCTTGGACTGGTTGAACCTTCACGCTGGTTACGTAAAAACCGCAGCTGCGCGGCAAAGGATTCGCCTTTGGTTGAGGCGTCGTGCACGGAGTGAAAACGTACAGCGAGGAAGGGAGCTGCTCTCGAGAGAACTCAAGAGATTAGACGTTAGCCCGACAATCGAACAGGTAACTAATCTGTTTGGTATGAATTCGCCTGAAGAGCTATTTTATGAATTTGGCACTGGAAATATTACCCCTAACGATGTCCTTTCTAGGTTGAACACTATCGAACCAGTAGAGGTCGACGAACTGGACAACCAAACTTACAAAACAGGCTCACAATCCAACATGGAAGTCATAGGGGTAGGGGATCTGGTAAGCGTTGTAGCGAAGTGTTGTTCCCCTCTGCCAGGCGATGACATTGTAGGATACATAACTAGTAACGAAGGGGTGTCAATACATCGTAAAGAATGTCAATCAATAGTTGAATACGACGAAACTCAGAGATTTATTCAAGTTGATTGGGGAGCTCGGAAAAATCTATACCCTGTGCATCTGATACTTGAAGCATGGGACAGGGTTGGTTTATTACGAGATGTTAGTACGCATGTCTCTGAGGAAAGAGTAAATATAGCCTCGTTAATGACTAGGGATCCCATTGAGGGTATTGCTATAATGGACATAACAGTGTTTACTACGGATGTACATCAGCTTGGGAGACTATTCGCAAAATTAGAAGAAGTCAAAGGGGTCATTAACGTCAGCAGGATTAATACCCATAACCAATCGAGTAGTACAATATCAAAATCTAAGAAAGCCGCTGGATAGGATGGATGTAAATGCCAAGTGAAAAATCAAGACGGACTTCCGTGAGGAAGGCCGATAGAAATAAGAGTACCAGAACTTTAGCAAAGAGCAGCGTTTCGCGAACCCGAAAAACAATCGCTAATGGGAATGCTGAAGCTGCTAGTAGCGCATTATCTGAGACTGCTTCAATCTTAGACAAAGCAGTTAAGAAGGGTTCTCTGCATCCCAATAATGCAGCTAGGCGTAAATCTAGGCTTGCAAAGCAAGTCAGCCAGATAACTTAAAATATCTTAAATGGGACAAAAGACTTACGACTTCATCGTTGTCGGATCAGGATCTGCTGGTGGTGTATTAGCACACAGGCTCTCAGAGTCTCCTTCAGTTTCGGTGCTATTGATTGAGGCAGGTCCTGACTTCACCACCTTCGAGTCCCTACCAGACGAGCTGAAATATAGTAATACGCAGTATGCATTCCGCGAGGGTGCAACCTACGACTGGGGTTACTCGGCTACAGCCTCTGAACGACACTCAAACATGTCAGTCCCTAGAGCCCGAGTAATGGGCGGATGCACCTCTCATAATGGCCCAGGGCCTATGTTTTATCGAGGGACCCCGGAAGATTTTGATAGCTGGGCAAATCTGGGAAATACGGAGTGGTCTTTCGAAAAGGTTTTGCCCTACTTCATAAAATTAGAAAAACAAGACGACATTGATAGTCCATTTCATGGAACTAACGGACCTATTAAGGTAAGGCGTCACTTGAAAAAGGACTGGCTTCCATTTCAAGAGGCTGGTTTCCAGGCATTCTTAGATTTGGGTTTCCCTGAACACGATGATGTTAACCATCCAGGCTACACTGGTGCAGCCCCAAGAACACATAATGAGATTGATGGAGTCAGGCAAGGGACATTACTCTCATACATAAATCCCATACGTGACAGACCAAACCTTACGATCCTTTCCGACACACTGGTAACTCGGATCAACTTCGAAGGGAAACGAGCCATTGGAGTTCAAGCAGAAAAACGTGGGGAAAATCTGACATTCGAAGCTGGAGAGATTTTGATATCCGCAGGGGCTGTTGCAACTCCACAACTCCTAATGGTATCTGGAATTGGCCCCCCTGAGCAGCTTAATGAAAACGGCATCGATGTGATACACCCACTGATTGGTGTTGGCCAAAACCTGCGAGACCATATCCAATTCCCAACTATCACTTATGAACCTAGGGAGAACTTAGTTCTAGACCCGCTTGCCCCAAGGCAGCAGAATCAAATTAGTTACACTGCAACGGATTCGCCATTGCGTAACGACATTGTAATAACACCAGTATCGTTCGCAGTTGACCTTAAAAAGAGTGGCCCTATGACTCCTATAGGTGTGGGATTTTCAGTCATCCTATATCTAGCAAAGAGTTCAGGGACTCTTCGGATTAATAGTGCAGACATAAGAAAGTCACCAATCATGGATTTTAAATACCTTGAGGATCCATTCGATTTAATGAGAGTCAGAGAAGCTGTCCGCATTTGTTTAGATCTCGGTAGCCAACCACAGGTATCAAAACTAATTAAATCAAGGATCAGGCCAGATGATGACGTGCTCTCCACCGACCGCTCATTGAACGATTGGCTTCTTAGAACTGGCTCTACCAGTTATCATCAAGCGGGGACGTGTAAGATGGGTCCCAACTCGGATGAGTTCGCCGTTGTGGACCAGTTCTGCAGAGTGCATGGGTTAGACGGATTACGTGTAGTGGATGCCTCAATTATGCCCGATGTAGTGCGAGCTAACACTAACGCAAGTACCTTAATGATAGGTGAAAAAGCCGCGGACATTATCAAATCAGGTGTAAAGTAGAGAAATCACTTATTTCAAGCGACCCACTTGTTATCCTCCGACATCCCGACTACTTGTATAAATAGAACATTTGTCCTACAATGGGCTAAATATGTTTTTGAACAGGAGCCAAGTGAAAGGACTATCGCGAAAGCAAAATGATATCCTCGGATTCGTTGAGGCTTTTATAAGGACCAATTCATACCCCCCGACGGTAAGAGACATTCAATACGGATGT